>CAIOSS010000939.1 GCA_903860995.1 uncultured delta proteobacterium
CCTCACGACGGGCATCGGCACCAACATCGGGGCCGGCTGGCGCGAGGCCAGCGAGGCGGTGCTCCGCGTGGTGGCGCCGCTCGCGGTGCGGCGGGTGCTGCTGCTCACCGACGGGTACCCCTCCCGCGGCGAGACCCAGCGCGACGCCCTGCGCGCCCGGGTGATGGAGGGCCACGCGCGCGGCGTGGAGACCAGCATCGTCGGCCTCGGGGACGGCATCGACGACGGGCTCTGCGTCGCCCTCGCGGAGGCCGGCGAGGGGCGCTTCCACTACCTGCGCGAGGAGAGCGCGCTGCCGGAGATCGTGACCGCGGAGGTCGAGGGCGCCCGCGCGCTCGTGGCGACGGACGTCTCGCTGGACGTGCAGCTCACCCCGCGGGTGGAGCGCGCCGAGGTGCTGCACCGCTACCCCTGCAAGCCCGGCGACCGCTCGCTGGACGTGCGCATCGGCGGCGTGGCCCGCGACGCCCCCCGGGCGGTGCTGCTCTCGGTGTCCCTCCGCGACGGCACGCCCGACGCGATGCTCGGCTTCGCCACGGCGCGGGGCCGGGTGGTGAACCCCGCCGCGGCGGGGATGTCGACCGCCCCGGGCTACGTCCACGACTCGGGCCTTCGAGGCGCGGTGGCGGGCCTCGACGCGCTGGAGGACAGCGCGCGGGTCACGCTGGTGCTCCCGCCCGGATCGGGCCCCGAGGCCTCGCGCCGGCGGGTCGCCCTCGAGCTCCTGGTGCAGCGCACGCTCGCCGAGGTGCGCGCGGCGTGGGACGGCCTCGACCGGGGCGACCGCGACGCCGTCACGCGCCGGCTGGAGCGCGCGCGGGCGCTGCGCCGGCTGTTCACCGAGCGGGGCCTCGTGCAGGACGACGAGCTGCGCAACATGCCCAACGTCGACTCCGTCGAGCGGGCGATGTTCAGCGCCAACGACGAGTCCAAGGAGGCGCGCCGGCGCTTCAGCTCCTGGGCGCACAACACCCAGCTGAGCTTCATCGGGGTCATCAACGACCCCAAGAAGCGCTAGCGGGCCATCCGCTTCTGTAGCTTCGCCAGCACCGTCGCCGCGCCGTGGTGGAAGGCCTGCGGGGCGCCGCGCTTGACCCACCAGAGCAGCCTGCCCTCCACGTGGGGCAGGACGTACAGCTGCCCCGCGGCGGCGCCGTCGAGCGTCATGCGCGCGACGTCCTCGGCGGTCCATTTGCTCTTCGCCATCATCTTCTCGGCCATGCCGCGGGACTTCGCGTCGCTGCCCCGGGAGTCGGCCAGGATGTTGGTCGGGAAGAACGACGGGCAGAGCACGGTGACCCCGACGCCGGTGCCTTCGAGCTCGCCCGCGAGGGTCTCGGAGATGGCGATGACCGCGGCCTTGGTGGCGTTGTAGGGCGCCATCGTCGGCGCGCACGCGATGCCCGCGAGGCTCGCGACGTTGATCACGTGCCCGCTGCGTTGGCGGCGCATCCCGGGGATGAAGGCCTCGCAGCCGTGCGCCACGCCCAGCAGGTTGACGCCGACGATCCAGGTCCAGTCCTCGCCGCTGACGGTGCCCATCTCCCCGGCGACGGCCACGCCTGCGTTGTTGATGACCACGTCGACCCCGCCGAGCTTCTCCTCCGCGAAGCGAGCGAGGGCGTCGACGGTCTCCCGCTTCGAGACGTCGCCGACGAAGGTCTCCATCGGCGCGCCGGGAAGCAGCGCCGCGGTCTCCTTCAGGCCCTCCTCGCGCAGGTCGGCGCCGACCACGCGTCCCCCGCGGCGCGACAGCTCGACGCAGAACGCCCGCCCCAGGCCGCTGCCCGCGCCGGTCACCACCGCCCTCGGATGCACCACCAATGTCACGTTGCTACCGCCCTTCAGAGACGCTGCGACCCGCGAACCGCTCGGCGCCCTCGCGCCGCCACCACTCGATGTACCGCTGATGCGCCCGCTCGCGCTCGCGCCGCGGGAGGTTGTAGTAGTACCCGAAGAACTGGCCCGTGAGCTTCTTCAGCTCCTCGCTGGCATCGTGCCGGAGGGTGCCCTCGACGTGCAGGAGGGCGTCGATGAGCCACTCCACCCGGTGCTGCCCCGACGCCGTCGACCACCAGTCGACCCAGTGCTGCGCCGTGGTGCCGAAGTCCTGTCGGGTGATGAGCACGAGCGCGCGCTGCGCCGCCAGGGAGAGCGGGCCGTCGCGGTCGGAGAGCGCCGCGATGAGCAGCGGCACCGCGTCGACGTCGCGCAGCTCCCCGCGCGGGGGGGCCGCCCGGCGGCGCACCAGGGCGGAGTCGCGCGGCTCGCGCAGCGCCGTGCGCAGCGTGGCCCCCACCGCGGCGAACTCCGGGAAGCGCCGGTGCGCCCGCAGCACCTCGAGCGCCGCGGGGTGGAGCGTCTCGTCGTCGGCCAGCACCAGGGTGCTCAGCCGCGGCAGCGCCGAGGGGTGCGCGAGGTCGTGCAGGCAGAGCAGCGCGCAGAAGCGCCGGTCGGCGTCGTCGGAGTCGAGGGCGTCCAGCAGGCCGGGCACCGCCGCCTGACGGAACATCAGGGCCAGCCGGAGCAGCGGCCCGCTGTCCTCGACGTCGGGCATCTTGGTGAGCGGCGCGGAGCGGTTGAGGGTGTGCGGCCCCGGGAAGGCGCGGAAGAGCGCCTCGAGGGCCCGGTCGCCCATGCCCAGGAGCGTCGCCGCCGTGCGCTCGGGGAGCGACGCGCCGCGCACGACCTCCTCGAGCAGGCGATCGACCTCCGCGTCGCCGCGCTGCGAGGGCTTCGTGCGGGCCTTCCCCTCGGCGCGCGCCACGCCGGTCTGGGACGGCCGCCGCCGCGCCACGCCGGCGAGCACCGCGGAGCGCAGCGCCGCCGCCCGCGCCTCGCGGTCGGGGCCCGGAGAGCGCGGCAGCCGGGACATCGGCGGGAGCGTGGGCTCGCGCTTACCCGCGGAGGTCACGGGGATGCTCGAGCGCTTGCGCTCGACGATGAGACGGGCGAAGGCCGAAGCGCAGTCGTCGGCGAAGAGCGCCAGGGCCCGGAGGACGAGCGGCGTGATGGCGTCGCCCGCGAGGTCGGCCCAGAGCACCAGGGTGACCCGGCCGCGTAGGGCGAGCGGCACCAGCGCGGCCTCGACCGCGGCCTGGCGACCGAGGCGCCGCGCGAGCTCGGCCTCGGGCGCGTCGAGCAGCGACGCCACCGCCGCCTCGCCGGTGGACTTCACCGCCGCGACCGCGGGCAGCGACTTGATGGACGACGCCACACCGCGGAGCGCCGCGCCGTCGACCCCGTCGCCGCGAGCGGAGAGGCACTCCAGCGAGTCGCCCTGCACGACGAAGAGCGCTGCGAAGCGCCAGCCATCCAACACCTGGGCGAAGAGCGCGTCGATGACAGCCTCGCGGTCTCTCGCCGTCGCGAGGGCGCGCTGGGCGTCGGTGAGGTGGTCGAGCGAGGGCAGCACCGAGCCCTTGCGCCGCGCGGAGATGCGCACGGAGTCGCCGGCGTCGGGGAGCGGACGCGTGGCGGGCGGCGTCTCCGAGGGCCGGGGCATCGGCACGGGCACGGTGCTGCGCTGGTGCTGGTCGTCCGGAAACATCGGCGGCGGAATCGACGGACGCGTGCCAGGGGGCTTCTGCGCGAAGGGGTCAGATCGGACGGCGGAGGGCGTCGCGACCGGCGGCGTCACCACCACCGGCGTGGCGGTGTCGGTCGCCGGGAAGATGGCCGCGCGGGTCGCCGTCACGTGCGCCGGGGCCTCGTCCGGCACAGGCTCGGCCTCGTCGTCGCCTTCGTCGTCTTCGTCGTCGTCTTCGTCGTCGTCGAGCAGGGCAGCGAGCGCCGCGAAGGCCGAGTTGGCGGCCTTCGACGGGGGCGCGACGGAAGGCGCGCTGGCGGGCGTCGAGGGGCGCGCGCTCGGGAGGGTGATGGTTGGGGCGGGCCCGGGCGTGAGCCCGGTCAGGCGCTCGGCCAGGCGCAGGAACCTCGGCGAGAGCGGCTGTTGGTAGTAGCGCCAGAGCGCCCAGGCGAGCCGGAAGGACGTCACAGCGCGCACGTAGAGGGGCATCCCCGCGGCAGCCTCGAGGGCGCGCCGGGCGCCCGCGTCGAGGTTCTCGGCGGCGATGACCGCCAGGCGACCGTCGGTGACCGCGAGCGGCACGACCTGGTGCCGCGCCGCGAGCTCGCGCGTCACCCGGGCGACCGCGGCGGCGTCGGCGTTGAGCACCTCGTCGCGCGAGGCCGCTGGCAGGCCCAGCAGCGCGGCGCAGTAGCCCGAGAGGGTGTCCTCGCCGAGCGCGTCGACCTCGAGGAGGTTGGTCTCGAAGTCGCCCCCGGAGATGACCTGACGTTGGATCGCCGCATCGATCTTTCGAGGCGAAACGACCTGATCCTGGGTGAGAAGCGCAGAGAGGAGGGACATCGGAAGATGCTCGCGTTCGCCCGTCAGGGACGCGGGTATCGTGACGATCGCGTATGCGCTAGAGCTCTGTCAACGCAACATCGCACCCGCCGCCGAGATCGCCGC
>CAIOSS010000940.1 GCA_903860995.1 uncultured delta proteobacterium
CTCCTGGCCGAGCACGAAGATGGCCATGGCCAGCACGAACCACGCGAAGCCGCGGCGGAGGGTGTCCGGCGCGACCCGCCCGGCGAGGCGGCTGCCCACGAAGCTGCCCAGCACCGCCGCGGCGGCGACCGGGAGCGCGACCCCGCAGGGGAGCTCGGTGCGCGCGAGGTGCCCGGCGAGGCCCGCGGCGCTGTTGAGCGCGATCACGAGCAGCGACGTGCCGACCGCGGCGGTCATCGGGAGCCGGCCGAGCAGCACCAGGGCGGGCACGACGAGGAAGCCGCCGCCCGCGCCGACGAGGCCGGTGACGGCGCCCACCGCGAGGCCCTGCCCCACGATGCGCGCGAGCGGCGAGCCGGTCTCCGCGGCGTCGGGCCTGGCCTCGCGCCGGCCGCGCAGCATCGCCCCGGCGGTGAGGAGCATCATCGCGCCGAAGGCGAGCAGCAGGACGGACGGGGGGATGTGCGCCGAGAGCCGGCCGCCGAGGTAGGCGCCCGCCATGCTGGCCGCGCCGAAGCTCAGCCCGGTGCGCCAGCGCACCCGTCCGCCGCGCGCGTGGGGGATGAGCGCGGCGGCGCTCGTGGCGCCCACCACCAGCAGCGACGAGGCGATGGCCTGCTCGGGCGGGAGCCGGAACACGTAGAGGAGGATGGGCACCGTCAGGATCGATCCGCCGCCGCCCAGCAGACCCAGCGAGACCCCGATCAGCACGGCCAGTACGACGCCGAGGATGAACATGTCCGCGGTGCACTAGCGAGGCGCGTGCCGCGCGGCGTTCCCTGCTCCTCCGCGGGCCCCGGCGCGTGGCAGGAAACGCCATGAAACAACTGGGTGAAACACACGAGACGGCGGTCGATGCGCCGGTCGCACCGCGTGCGGACGATCTCCGGGTGACGCCAGCGGCCCGCCCGTTGCACAGTGTTACAGCCCAAGAAGGAGCCATGACCATGTTGATGCGACAGCTGTTCGACCCCGAGAGCTCGACGTACACGTATCTGCTCGCCGACGAGGACACGCGCGAGGCGGTGATCATCGACCCGGTGCTGGAGCAGGTCGAGCGCGACCTCCAGGTGCTGCGCGAGCTCGACCTCACGCTCGCCTGGGCGCTCGACACCCACGTCCACGCCGACCACGTGACGGCGCTCGGCACGCTGCGGGCGAAGACGGGCTGCAAGACCGCGCTCTCCGAGGCCGCGGGCACGGGGTGCGCCGACCGGATGGTGCAGCACGGCGACCGGGTGGTGTTCGGCGCGCACGCGCTGGAGGTGCGGCAGACCCCGGGGCACACGTCGGGCTGCGTGACCTACGTGACCGACGACCACGCGATGGCCTTCACCGGCGACGCGCTGCTCATCCGCGGCTGCGGCCGCACGGACTTCCAGCAGGGCAGCGCGCGGACGCTCTACCACTCGGTGCACGAGCAGCTCTTCTCGCTGCCCGACGCGACGCGGGTGTACCCGGGCCACGACTACAAGGGCCGCATGGTGTCGACCGTCGGCGAGGAGAAGCGCTGGAACCCGCGGCTCGCCACGACGCGCACGGAGGACGAGTTCGTGGAGACGATGTCGAAGCTCCAGCTGGCGTACCCGAAGAAGATCGACGTGGCGCTGCCGGCCAACCTGCACTGCGGTGTTCCGCAGGGGCTGCTGGTGAGCGCCGAGGCGCCGCCGGCCGCCACCTGGGCGCTGGTGGAGCTGAGCCCCGCGGGGGTGCCCGAGGTGACCTGCGAGTGGCTGGCGGCCAACCCGCGCGTCGGGCGACTCGTGGACGTGCGCGAGGTGGGCGAGTTCAACAACGAACTCGGGCACGTGCCGGGCTCCGGCCTGACGCCGCTGGCGACGGTGGAGGCCGCGGCGGGGGCGTGGGACCGGTCGGCGCCGCTGGTGCTGATCTGCCGCTCGGGCGGGCGCTCGGCGAAGGCCGCGCTGGCCCTGATGGCGCTCGGGTTCACCCAGGTGGCCTCGCTCCGCGGCGGCATGCTGGGGTGGAACGCCATGCGCCTCCCGGTGGAGCGCGACGCCGCGGTGGCGCAGGCGCTGAGCTGAGGCGAGCGCCCGGCCGCTACGGACAGACCCCGGCGAGGAGGGCGCGCACGTCGTCGACGGTGGCCAGGCGGAGGCGCGCGCGGCTCGGCGCGACGCCCACGTGGAAGGAGAGCGCGTCGGGCGGGAGCGCGGCGAAGAGGTCCTCGTCGGTGCGATCGTCGCCGAAGGCCGCGACCACGGTGCCCTCCGGCGCCCCGGCGAGGACGGCGGTCACCACCCGGCCCTTGTTGACCCCGTAGGGTCGCAGCTCGACCACCTTGTCGCCCGAGAGCACCTCCACCGGGGCGTTGGAGAGCAGCGACGCGAGGTGCACCTTGAGCTCGTTGGCCTGGAGCACCCCGTACTCCGGGTCGGCCATGCGGTAGTGCCACGCGAGGCCCGAGCGCTTGCGCTCCACCAGCGAGCCCGGGGTGCGCGCGGCGAAGTCCTCGAGGATCTCCAGCGCGCGGTCGCGCCACGGGTCGGGCGGCAGCTCGCCGCCAACCCACGAGCCCAGCGGCGTGCGCGACCACTGCCCGTGCTCGGCGTGGAGGCCCACCGGGAGCCCGCCGAGCCAGGCCTCGAGCACGTCGCGCCCGCGCCCGCTCACCACGTGCACCGCCAGGCCCGGGCAGGCCGCGAGCCGCGACAGGAGCGCGCGCAGGGCGTCGTCGGGCTGCGCCAGCTCCGGGGTCGACGCGATGGGCACCAGGGTGCCGTCGTAGTCGAGCAGGAGCACCAGCGCCCCGGCGGCGCGCGCGGCGGTCATCGCCTCGGCGGCGTGCGCCACGTCCGCGGGGGCGGAGTACCCCGGCGGGTGGTGGTCCGTCCGCTGGCCGCTGCGGGCGAGGTTGGCGAGGAAGGTCCTCGACCACCAACGGACGTCGTAGGAGAACACCCGGTGCCGCAGGGTCTGCATCCGCGCGCGCCGCTCGGCCGCGGGCATCACCAGCGCCCGGTGGTACGCCGCCGCGGAGCGCTCGATGTCGTAGGGGTTGACGTGCAGCGCCTCGGCGAGCTCCGTCGCCGCGCCCGCGAACTCGCTCAGCACCAGCACGCCGTCCTCGTCCGAGCGCGCGGCGACGAACTCCTTGGCCACGAGGTTCATCCCGTCGCGGATGGGCGTCACCAGCAGCGCGTCGGCGGCGCGGTAGAGGGCCACGACGTGCTGCTCCGAGAGGTTGCGGTAGACGTAGTGCACGGGGGCCCAGCGCGGCGACCCGAAGCGGCCGTTGATGCGCCCGATGAGCGCGTCGACCTGCTGGCGCAGCTCGGCGTAGGCCTCGACGTCGGTGCGCGACGGCACCGCGACCTGCACCAGGCGCACCTGGCCGTGGAGCTCGGGGTGCTCGGCGAGCATGCGCTCGTACGCGAGCAGCCGGCGGGGGATGCCCTTGGTGTCGTCGAGGCGGTCGATGCCCACGAGCAGGCGCTCGCCGGGCGCGCCGCGAGACTCCGCCGCGAGCGCGGCGACCTCGGGCGACTCGCCGAGGCGCTGGTACACCGGCGCGTCGACCCCCATCGGGAACACCCCGAGGTTGGCCGCGCGACCCTGCCACCGGATGCGGTCGACGTCGGAGTCGGCCCCCAGGACGTGCAGCGCCGACGACACGAAGTTGCGCACGTACGAGGCCGTGTGGAAGCCGATGAGGTCCGAGGCCAGCAGGCCCTCCAGCAGCGCCTCGCGGGAGGGCAGCGTGCGGAAGATGTCTGGCGAGGGGAAGGGGATGTGCAGGAAGAACCCGACGGTCACGTCGGGGATGAGCTCGCGGAGCATCCGCGGCACCAGCATGAGCTGGAAGTCGTGGATCCAGACCACGTCGCCCGGGCGGTGGTGCCGCGCGACCTCGCGGGCGAAGCGGGCGTTGACGTCGTGGTAGAGCGAGAAGTCCGCCGTCTCCAGCGGCAGCCGGCTCGGAAACGAGTGGAACAACGGCCACAGGACGCCGGTGCAGTAGCCCTCGTCGTACTGCTCCACCTCCTCGTCGGAGAGCGCCACCGGCACCACCTGGAGCGCGGCGAGGCGCTCGTCGAGCAGCGCCTGCGAGGCCGCCGGGACCGCGCGCCGCGAGCCCGGCCAGCCGATCCAGAGCCCGCCGCCGGCCTCGTGCACCGGCTTGAGCCCCGTCGCGAGCCCGCCGCTGCTGCGCTCCACCGTGAAGCCCTCGGCCGACACCCCAAGCGTGATCGGGAGCCGGTTGGAGACGATGAGTACCCTGCTCACTTCGACGACCCTCCTGGAAGGTGGGGTGCCCGCCGCGCGAGGCCCGCGACCGCCGCCGCCGCGAGCGCCACCGCGGCCCCGACGACCAGCTCGACCCGCGCCCCCGCGACGGCCATCAAGGGCACCGCGGCGAGCGCGGCGCTGC
>CAIOSS010000941.1 GCA_903860995.1 uncultured delta proteobacterium
CACCCGTGTTGTTCTTCTCCAGCGCGCCGTTGAGCGAGAGCACATCGCCCGCCGCGGTGACGACCTCCAGGCCCAGCACCCAGTGCCGGGTGAGCCCATAGCGGATCACCTTCACGCCCCCCGCGTTCGTCGCGATGTTGCCACCGACGTGCGAGGAGCCCTTCGAGGCGAAGTCCACCGGCCACGTCAGGCCGTGGGGCGCGCAGTGCTCGTGCACCGCCTCGGTGACCGCGCCCGCCTGGACGCGCACCGTCTGGGCCACGCGATCCACCGGGTCCATGCGTCGCATGCGCTCGAGTGAGAGCACGAGCTCGCCCCGCGCGGCGACCGCCCCCGCCGCGAGCCCGGTGCGACCGCCCGACGGCACCACCGCGACCTCGTGGGCGGCGCAGAAGCGCACCAGCGCTGCGACCTCGGCGGTCGTCCGCGGCCGGGCGACGGCGCAGGGGGCGGGCTCGTACACGCGGGTCCAGTCGCGCCCATAGGTGGCGAAGAGCTCGCGGTCAAAGCTCACCAGATCGTCGGGAAACGCGGCGCGCAGCGCGCTCAAGGCGGCATCGCTGGGGAGGGGGAGCATCACCGCCGCGGATACTCCGACTGACGCCGTCCAGGCAAACGCGTGCGGCGCTATGGGCGAAGGTGCCGGCGGAAGAAGTCCGCCATCCGTCGGTAGAGGAGCTGCGCTACCGCCGGGTCGGCCACGCTGTGGGTCGACCCCGCGAGCGGCAGGAACTCATGCGCCCGGCCGGCGCGGAAGAGCGCGTCCGAGAGCCGCACGCCATGGAGGAAGTACACGTTGTCGTCCGCCGTCCCGTGTACGACGAGCAACGGCCGACGCAGCCCGCCGGCCCAGGTGAGCAGTGACCCCTGACGGTACGCCGGGTCGTCGTCGCCCGCGGGGACCCCCATGTACCTCTCGGTGTAGTGCGTGTCGTAGTCGCGCCAATCCGACACCGGCGCGCCCGCGATCCCAGCGCGGAAGAAGTCCGAGCGCCGGAGCATGGCGAGCGCCGATAGATAGCCCCCGAAGGACCAGCCGTAGACGCCCACGCGTTGGAGGTCGAGCTCCGGATATCGCGCGCCGAGCGCCTGCAGGCCGCGCACCTGGTCATCGAGCGGCACGTCACCGAACGATCGATGGATGGCCCGCTCCCAGTCGCGCCCCCGGTGGGGCGTGCCGCGCCCGTCGAGGGCGACGACCACGAAGCCCTGCTCGGCGAAGTACTGGGGCAGGATGAACCGCGCCCGAGCCTGGCCGACCATCTGCGCGTGCGGCCCTCCGTAGACCATCAGGATCACCGGGTAGCGCTGGCCGGGTTGATGGTTCGACGGGCGAACGATGGCGGCGCGCAGCTCGTCGTCGCCCACACGCACCAGCTCGACCCGCGGCGCGAGCGTGGGCTCCTCCACCTGCGAGGCGAGCGCGCCGACCACCTCCGGCCCGCGCACAACGCTCCACGACGAAGCCTCGCGCAGCGCGCTGCGATGGACGACCCGCACGTCGCCTCCGCCGATCTCCGCGTCGTGTTCGCCGGGCTGCGTGGTCAGGCGCTCCGGCGTCGCGGGCCCGTCGAGTGAAGCGCGCCATAGGTGCTGCTCCGTGGGCTCGTCGCTCGCCAGGAACCAGATCGATCGCGTAGCCGCGTCGACGCGGAGCAGCTTCCGGTAGCCCACCTCGGGCGGCACCACGACGCGCTCGAGCGCCCCGTCCGGGCGCCGCAGCTCTAGCTGCCACCGCCCCGCTCGCTCGGTCGACCAGAGGAATCCCATCGCGTCCGGCAGCCACCGTGGCACGGTCGAATCGATGTTCACCCACGCGCTGTCGGTCTCCGTGAGCAGTGGGCGGGTGGCCCCGTCCGGTGCGACCGCGAGGAGCCGCTCCTCCGTCTGTGCGCGGTTTTGCACAAGGATCGTGAGCGGGGCTGCCTCGTTCCACACCACCTTCGCGAGGTAGGGAAAGGCCTCGCGGTCCCACTGTACCCAGGTCGTGGGGCCACCCTGCGCCGCGACGACGCCGAGCCTCACGCGGGCGTTCGGTCGCCCCGCGCGTGGGTAGGCGAAGGCATCGGGCGCGTGCTCCGGGTGCATCGGGTCCGCGATGTGGAAGCGCTCCACCTCCCGCTCGTCGGTCTCCTGGTAGGCCAGGGCGCGCGAGTCGGGCGACCACCAGTAGCCCTCCATCCGGTCCATCTCCTCCTGGG
>CAIOSS010000942.1 GCA_903860995.1 uncultured delta proteobacterium
GGCCACCCAGCCGAAAAGCCGAAATGGATTCCCTCGAATCGACAACGCCCTGACGGTCCAATCATCGGGAAAACACGCCGTTGCGATCGGCGGTGTCAGGATGTCAGAGCCTGGGAGAAGGCGCGGAACGCGTACGGTCCATCGGTCGAGAGCGCGTGGCCGAGGGCGCTGGAGCGCCTGCGCGCACGCCCCGATCCGAGGCACAGGGCGTACGAGGCGATGGGCGTGACGGCGTCCGCGCGCGAGGTCATCGAGGCGCGGCTCCGCGCGCTCCCTCCCGTCGAAGAGCCGTAGCGCGCCGCCAACGCCGACCCCGCCCACGGCGTGAAAATGATCGTCGAGGGGCATCCCGGCCGGTGACCCATCGGCCGTCTCGCGGCGGCGGCCGTCAGAACGTGTCGCCGCTCGCCAGCACCTCGGCCCGGGCGTTGTCGCCGCGGGTGGGGCCCTTGGACCCGCCGCGGAGGTCCGCGAGCTGGGCGTCGAGCATGGCGCGGAGCACCCCGGCGCCCGCGTCGACCTGAGCACCGGTGAGCAGCGACGGCCAGTGGACGAACACCCGGGGCGCCAGGCGCAGGTCGCGCTCGAGCCGCACCGGGACCCGGTTGGGGACGCCCCGGCGGGCGCTGCTCGCCTGGAGCAGGGTGAGCGTGCGGCCGGGGTGGTCCATGGCGTAGTTCACCACGTAGCTGATGTTGTTACAGAGGTAGGTATTGCTGTCCCGGGGGAAGCCCCCGAGCTTGACGCCCGTGAGCACCTCCCCGAGGGAGCGACCGCCGGCCTCCACCCCGGCGCTCTCCTCGATGGCTCCCTGCGCCGCGGCGCGCACCGCGTCCCAGGAGAGCAGCAGTCCGCGGGTGCGCTCGGCGGCGGTCGCCGAGGGCACGAGCGGCGCCCAGGTCATCCCCGGAGGCGCCCTCGGAACCAGCACGTCGGAGCCGTCGCGCAGGGTCATCGCGCGGTTGACCGAGCCCAGCTCGATCCAGAGGTCCTGGGCGGGGCCGGCGATGCCGTTCATCACCACGAGGTCGGGCGCGAAGCGCTGGGCCTCCTTCAGCGCCAGGATCGCCGCGAGGTCCCAGTACACCGGCAGCACCATGGCGCAGAGGTCCACGGGTCCGACGGTCGGGAGCGTCACCGTCGCCTGGGCCACGACGGTCTGCGGCGCGGGGTCGTCGGGGCCCACCGGGGGTCGCCGGGTGGTCGGGTAGCGCATCCCCGGGACGAGCGCGCTCACCACCTGGCCGCTGACGTTGACGCCGTTGTCGAGGAAGCGCCCGAAGCCCGTGAGCAGCACCCTCGGCCGCGCCGCCCCGGAGGGCGTGCACCGCGCCCGGTAGCGCAGCGCAAAGGAGACGTTGGCGTCGTACTGGGCCCGCGCCGCGGGGTCGCTGGTGTCGACGGTGACCGCGTCGGCCTCCGGGATCTCCTCGGCCGCGGCGGGCTCCTCGGCCGCGCCGCAGCCGGCCAGCGAGAGGGCGAAGGCCGCGGCGAGCGCGCGCGAGACGATGGGGACTGCGGGGGTCATCACGGCCTGACGATACCGCCGCGCGACAACCACCGGGGAGTCAGACGCGCGACCCCCGGGGTTCACCGGTGGTCGATGAGCCCGGTCCAACGGGTGCGGCGGACGATCAACGGCTAACGCCTATGGGACGCCACCCTGGCCCTGACTCACCCGAGGGTGCGTTCGCGCGGGCTCTCGGGCGTCAGCGTGACCCCTCGCTAGACGCGATCGACGTCGAGCGATCCCTCCACGGCGGACAGCGGCACGGACTCGCCCGCGGTCGCCTCACGCAACGTCCAGACGCCGTCGGGACCGCGCGAGTACACCTCCGATGCAGCGCTCGTTCTGCGACACCAGCACGTAGTCGCGGAGCGCCGCGATCTTGCCGTATCGACGAAACTTCCCGGTGCGCTCCCACCGCTCGGTGGAGTCCGACAGCACCTCGACCAGCACCGCCGGGTTGGTCACCGCGTTGGGATCGTCGGCGTGCGCCCGCGCCTCGATTGCTTCGCCCGTACCCGGGCAGTCATGATCCTCTGCGGGCTCCTCTCCTCGACGGTGCTCAACATGTTCGTCGCCCCGACGCTCTACCGCCGCTTCGGCGCGCTCACGCAGGAACCCGCGCGGGAGATCGTCGGGGAGGCGGGCGCATGAGCGAGGGAGAGGCGTCCAGGGGGGCCGCGCTGGGACTGCTCGCCGCGGCGTTGTTCGGCGTCTCGGCGCCGCTCGCCAAGCGGCTGCTCGGTGACGTAACGCCACAGGTGCTCGCCGGGCTCCTCTACCTGGGCGCGGGCCTCGCGCTCACGGTCTACCGGGTCGTGCGCCCCGCGACGACCGAGGCGCCGCTCGTGCGGGCCGACCTCCGGAAGCTCGCGGTGCTCGTCGCGGCCGGCGGCGTCGCGGGCCCGCTCCTCATGCTCTTCGGTCTCCAACGCACCAGCGCCGTCACCGGGGCGCTGCTCCTCAACCTGGAGGCGCCCTTCACGATCGCGCTCGCGGTCCTGGCCTTCCGCGAGCACCTCGGGCGCTACGCCGCGGGCGCAATGGCGCTCATCCTCGCGGGCGCGGTAATCCTGCGACTCCAGCCCGGGGCGCACCGCGCGGACACCCCGGGGGTGCTTCTGCTCGCCGGCGCCTGCGCGGCGTGGGCCCTCGACAACAACGTCACCCAGCGCCTCTCCCTGCGCGACCCGTTCGCGATCGTGCGGGTGAAGACGCTCGCCGCGGGCTCCTTCAACCTGGCCCTCGGACTCGCGGTCGCCGGGCGGCTCCCCTCCCCCCGCGTCGCTGCGGCGGCGCTCGCCCTGGGGAGCGTGAGCTACGGCGCGAGCGTGGTCCTCGACGCGTACGCGCTCCGGCTCGTGGGCGCCGCGCGGGAGGCGGCGTACTTCGCGACGGCGCCCTTCCTCGGCGCGCTGGCCGCCGCCGCCCTGACGGGCGAGCATCTCGGGTGGTCCGACGGGCTCGCGATGGCCGTCATGGCGGGCGGCGTCGCGCTCCTGCTGCGGGAGCGGCACGGGCACACCCACACGCACCAACCGCTCGACCACGACCACGCGCACATCCACGACGAGCACCACCAGCACGCGCACGGCCCCGCGGACCCACCGGGGGAGCCGCACGCCCACGCGCACCACCACGCGCCGCTCGCGCACGACCATCCGCATACGCCCGACGCTCACCACCGACACCGCCACTAAAGGACGGGGAGCTTCCGTTCGCAGCAACGGACCGCGCGAACTTGCCCGCACCATGGTGGGTCCGAGACCCATCTCGATGAGGCCGGGTCTTCGCGCGGGCAGTACGCGTCGGAGGCGGAGCCCTACGCAGGATGGATGCTGCACGAGTTCCTGGCCGCGAACGCCCCGGAGATCATCGCCCGCGCCCGGGCCAAGGTCGCCGCACGGACGGTGCCGACGCCGACCGCGGAAGAGCTCAAGAACGGCGTGCCCCTCTTCCTCGACCAGCTCACTGCCTCGACGAGGCCAACTCCCTCGCAGGCTCTGACATCCTGACACCGCCGATCGCAACGGCGTGTTTTCCCGATGATTGGACCGTCAGGGCGTTGTCGATTCGAGGGAATCCATTTCGGCTTTTCGGCTGGGTGGCCGATGGAAAGTACAGAGGAATTCTGCCGCGCAA
>CAIOSS010000943.1 GCA_903860995.1 uncultured delta proteobacterium
GCGCATCGTCGCGGAGGTTCGTCGCCTCGCGCGGTACTGACCGCGGCCCCTTCCGCCTCGCCCCCCGACCGCTCTACCTTCGCGAGCATGAGAAGACTCGTCATCCCGGTAGCAGCCACCCTCGCCCTCGCCCTCGCCGACTGCGGCAACCCCGACGACATCCGCGATCCCACGTGCTCCGCGACGACGTTCAACGTCGACGGGCGCACGTTCACGACCTTCGGCACCTCCGCCGACGGTCGCAAGATCGATGCGTTTCTCCAGGCGACCCTCGACCTCAACGCGGCCACCGTGGAGATCGCCAACGGGCTCACCACGACGTGCGCCGCGATCGGCACCGACCTCGGGCTCGCGGCGTCGGAGTACCGACCGTCGACCGCCGGAGAGCTCCCGGTCGCGTACACCTGTCGGCGGGTCTCGACGGAGGTGCGGGCCATCATCGAGGCGGCGCTCCCGCGCGGCGCGGCCCTCGACGTCACCATCGTCCCGCCGGTGTGTCGCATCGACGTGAGCTTCGCCGCGCAGTGCGCCGCGCAGTGCACCGCGCAGGCGACGGTGCAGGTGCCTACCTGCATGGGCGAGCTCGTCGCGGAGTGCACCGGGAGCTGCAGCGGCTCGTGCGCGGGCACCTGCGAGGCGGGCTGCACGGGCACCTGCAGCGGCACCTGCACGGGCACCTGCATGGGCACCTGCACGGGACAGTGCAGCGCGGGTTGCAGCGCGATGGACTCCACCGGCCGCTGCGTCGGCACCTGCGCGGGCACCTGCACCGGGAGCTGCTCGGCCAACTGCATGGGCTCCTGCGCGGGCAGCTGCTCGGCGGGCTGCATGGGCTCGTGCCGCGGTCAGTGCCGAGGCACCTGCTCGGTGCAGAGCAGCGTGCGCTGCGACGGCACCTACGACGTCCAGGCCGACGCGCAGTGCTCGGCGGCCTGCGAGGCACAGGCCAACGCGCGCGCCGTGTGCACCGAGCCGCAGATCACCATCGGCACCCGCGCGACGGTCTCGCCCGCGGCGCTCCAGCGGCTCAACGTCCTGGTGACCTCGCTCCAGCGCAACTACCCCCGCATCGTGCTCAACGCGTCCCGCATCGACCGCGTGGTGCGGCAGAGCGCGCCCAGCTTCGTGGCGAGCCTCAACGGGGTCGGCACCGCGGCGGGCAACGTGGGCCTCAGCGCGGTCGCGTGCGTGACCCGCGCAGGCCTCGTGGCGGCGGACATCACCAACCGCTTCAGCGCCTCGGCTCAGGTCACCGTGGAGTTCTCCGCGTCGGTGTCCGTGCAGGGCACCGCCCAGTAGTCCTGCGGGCGGGTCTTTACCCGGAGGCCACGCTGGCCTACACCCGCGGGCGCCATGTTCCTCCAGACCTTCTTTGAACCGAAGCTCGACCTCGAGCGCCTGCGCGCCATGCTCGACACCTGCGGCCCGTGGGCGCGCGCCAACGCCGTGCGCACCCTCACCGTGCCGCAGATGAAGGCGCTCTTCGAGGGCTGCGAGGCGGAGGGGCTCACGCTCGACGCGATGGTCCCCACCGGCGAGGCCCTGGTCGAGGTGATTCACCATGGGAAGAACAGCCTCCCCGTGTTCAGCCACTTCCAGAAGCGGTTGTGCCGCCCTGACGGCGACGACCACCCCGACCAGCTGTGGGGCTACAACCACAACGGGGCGCTGCAGATGGCCGTGACGGGCCCCGGGTACTTCGTCGCGACGCTCACCGACAAGTCCGAGGTTCTCATCGACTACGCGAAGGTGCCGCCGCGCAAGCCGGCCTCGTGGCCCGCGATCATGGGGCCCACCGCCCGCGCTGGGAGCCTCGTGTGGGCGGGGATGACGGACGTGCTCCGCCGCGTGTCCGAGCACGTCACCATCGGCGCCGCGTACAAGCACGGCAAGCCCATGGGGCAGTACTTCGCGCTCTGCCGCGAAGACCCGAAGGTCTGACCGCACCCCACTGGCGCCCGGGGCCCGCCTTGCGTAGCGTCGAGGTCGTGGTGGCCGACCCGAACGATCCAGGCGATCTGCCCGCGGGCTTCGAGCTCGCGGGCGGCTACATCATCGAGCAGCCGGTGGTGCAGGGGCGCACCCGGCTGATCTACGCCGCCCGCTCGGGCGACAACACCCTGGTCGCGGTGCACCTCCTCGATGCGGGCCTCGTCGACGGGCTGGGCGAGTGGTTCGTCCAGGCCGCGACGGCGCGCGCGGAGATCCCGCATCCGAGCCTCCCTCGCACCCTCGCGGTCGGTTGCCTGGATGACGGGCGCCCCTACGAGGTCACGGAGTTCCTGGAGGGGACCTCCATGCGGGAGGCCCTCGGTGCCTCGCCCGAGGGCCTCGACCCGCTCGCGGTCGTGCATGTCGTCAACGAGGTCGCCGCGGCGCTCGACGCGCTCCACGGGCGCACACCGCCGGTGGCGCACCGCACGCTCTCCCCCGAGCACATGGTCGTGCTCCGCGACACCCACGAGGTGCGCCTGCTGGGCCTGTTCTTCGCCGATCGCCCGCAGTTCGAGGGTGTTCGGCCGGGCTATCGCTCGCCCGAAGAGCTCGCCGGGGTGCTCTCGCTGGGGCCCCGCGCGGACGTGTTCAGCCTCGCCACGGTGGCGTACGAGCTGCTCACCGGGCGCCACGCATGGCCGCACGTCCCCGAGCTCGCCCTCGACTCGATGCGCGTCGGGGTCCGCGACCGGGTGAGCGTGCTCCGTCCGACGCTCCCGGCGGCGCTCGATCTGGTTTTCGAGCGCGCATGGTCACTCTCGCCGGAAGCCCGGCAGTCCACGGCGGGGCGCTTCGCCAAGGCCATGCGGGCCGCGATCGACCCGCTCGACCTCGCCGCCTCGCTGGCGAGCAACGTCTTCGACGATCGGCCCACCGCGCAGGTGCCGGTCATGTCGCAGCGGGTCCGCAACAACACGCTGCTCAACGCGGGCGCCGTGGCGCAGGCGATCGTGCCGCGCGCCGTGATCGGAAAGGTTCGCGCGAGCGAGAACGACGACGAGGGCGAGGCCCGGCCGTCGCGACCGCCTCCCGCGCGGATGCTCCGGGCGCCCGTCCCGCCCGGCACCCGCCCGGTGCGCGCCAACGACTCCGAGACGCCCGTGAAGCTCGCCGTGCCGCGGCCGGAGGACCTCCCCCCGCCCCCCGGGACGGCCGACGCC
>CAIOSS010000944.1 GCA_903860995.1 uncultured delta proteobacterium
GCTCCGGACGGTTGGGGGACTGCCCCGGAGCTGTCGCCCCGGGGTTGGGCGCGCTGGGAGGGCCTGGGCGGATGCTCCCCTCGATCGGCGAGGCCGGGGACTGCAGGCTCAGGGCGGGTGCTCCCCTCGGAGGGCGAGGCCGGGGACTGCAGGCTCAGGGCGGGTGCTCCCCTCGATCGGCGAGGCCGGCGATTGCGGGCGCGGGCGGGTGCTCCCCTCGGAGGGCGAGGCCACCCTGGCGGCGATGATGCGCGATTGGGTTCCGCGCGACTGATTCAGACGGCTCGTGCTGCGTGAGTCAGAAGTTGATCTTGCGCATCACGAAGCGCGGCAGCCAGCGGATCACCAGCATCACCAGCGCCCACATGCCCGGGGTGTAGAGCATCGGGCGGCGGCGATCCATCGCGCGCACGACGTCTCGCGCGACCTGCTCGGGCTCGCCGGCGAAGGGCGGGGGCTTGAGCCCCGCGGTCATCCCGGTCTTCACGAAGCCCGGCTTCACGCAGAGCACCGAGAGGCCCTGGGCGTGGAACTTGTGGTCCAGCGCCTCGAGGTACACCGAGAGCCCCGCCTTGCTCGACCCGTAGATCGCCACGGGCTTCCTCCCGCGGTCGCCGGCCACCGACGAGAACACCGCGAGCCGGCCGCCGCCCCGCGTGAGCAGCCGCTTTCGCGCGTGCTCGCAGAACACCACGGTGTTGGCGTAGTTCACCGTCACGAGGCGCCGCGCGAGCTCGACGTCGGCCTCCAGCGCGTCCTGCGTGGCGAAGAGCCCGGCGGTCACGATGACCGCGTCGAAGTCCCCCAGCGCGGCGTCGGCGGCGTCGAGCGCGGCGGCGAAGCCCTCCGGGCGCTCCAGGTCGCAGAGCGCGTGGCCCACGGGCGAGCGCTTCGGGTGCCGCGCGGCGAGGTCCTCCGCGCTGCGCCGGAGGTCGTCGTCGTCCCTCCCGAGCAGGAACACCGCGTCGCCCCGCTCCGCGAGCTGCCGCGCGATGGCGCGCCCCATGCCCGTCGTCCCGCCGATGATCACCGCCTTCACGCCACGTCTCCCAGCAACCGCACCGACTGTCCGCTCCGCAGCCGCCGGTGCGGATCGTACTTCTCGCGCGCCGCGAGGAAGCGCTCCAGCCGGGGCTCCATCGCGCGGAAGTGCTCCGGCCGGGTGAAGCGGTCCTTGGTGAGATAGATCCGCCCCCCCGCGGCGATCACGAACTCGTTGAGCCGATCGACGATGGACTGGATCTCCGACGAGACCGCCATGTCGACCGCGATGGAGGTGCCCTCCAGCGGGAAGGAGAGCACCCCTCGGCCCTCGGGGCCGCAGTCCTTGATCACGCAGAGCGGCGAGGCGCCGCCGAGCTTCGTGAGGAGGTTCATGAACTCCCGCACCGCGGGCGCGCCGGCCGCGCGGGGGATCACGCACTGGTACTGGGTGAAGCCCCGCGGGCCGTACACCCGGTTCCACTGGAGGATCGCGTCGAGGGGGTAGAAGAAGGGTTCCGGGGCGACCAGGGTCGTCGCGCGGCGGCGCAGGTGCTTCCAGTAATAGAGCGTGTTGAAGGCCGCGACCGTGAGGCCGTTGATCGCAAGATTGGGGAGGTCGACCGGCATCGTGAGGGGCGTCAGGTTGCGCGGCCCGCGCTCACCGGCCTCCGAGACCTCGGCCCAGCGCCCGGCCATCAGGATGCCCCGGCCCATCGAGCGGCCGCGGTGCAGGCAGTCGATCCAGCCCATGGTCATCGGGAAGGCGGGCGCCGCGCGGCCGAGCGCCGCGAGGAACTCATCGATGGAGCCCACGCGCTCGCTCTCCATGTGGATCCACCGGGTCGGGATGCGCACGAGCATGAACTCGACCTCCAGGATGTGCCCGGTGAGCCCCATGCCCCCGACGGTGGCGTGGAAGAGCTCGGTCTCCTGCTCGGGGCCGCACTCCACGATGGAGTCGTCGGCGAGGCGCATGCGCAGCGAGCGTACGTGCGCGCCGAAGCACCCCTCGACGTGGTGGTTCTTCCCGTGGACGTCCGACGCCACCATGCCGCCGAGGGTCACGAACTTCGTCCCCGGGGTCACCGGCGAGAACCACCCGTGCGGCATGAACAGCCGGTTGAGCTCGACGAGCGAGAAGCCCGCCTCCGCCCGCAGCACCCCCGTCGCCGGGTCGAAGCCCAGGATGCGGTCGGCCATGCGAGAGCCCGCGACGAGGTCGTCGCCCCTCGCCGGGAGCGCGGAGTCGCCGTAGGAGCGGCCCAGTCCGCGGGTGAGCACCGCGCCGCGGGTGATGCGCTCGAGGTCTTCCGAGAGCCTCTCGACGCCGGGGGCCGGGAGGCGCCCCCAGCCGGTGAGTGTGGGTGTGGTTCGAGGGTCCATGGACGTTGCCGCGCGGCTTGTACCATATGGGCCCCCGACGGGGTCGGAGCGCACACGGCGTCGCCCAGCGGCGCGGGGGCGAACACGAACGAGACGGAACGGGCGCTGAGCGGTTCGCCGGGGAGGGCTCGTTGACCGCCGCGCGCCCCCGGGTGGAGCGCCGCGGCCGCCACCTGGCCTGATCGCGCGCCCCGCGCCGGGTTTGATCCCCGCCCGCGGCGCGCGGGTGACGTCCGACCTGTACGGCGTCGTCGCGGGGGCGTTACGCTCCCCGCCGGTTCGAAGTCCGGAGAGGGACGTCGCATGAAGAACGCGCTCAGCCTCGTGGGGTGTCTGCTGTTCGCCGGCCTGGCCGCGCCCGCCTGCGAGAACAACAGCGTGGTCGGCGGCCCCGACGTGCCCGCCGTGGGCGTCGACGTCGCCGACGAGCTCATCGACGCGGGCCTCGACGCGGGCCTCGACGCGGCCTCCGACCGGGGCGCGCCCGACGCGCCCGGCGACGCGGCCGAGGCGGGCGACGTCGGGGTCGACGCCCCCGTCGGGCTGTGCCGCGACAACCTCGACTGCGGCGGCAACGAGTTCGGCTTCCGCGTCTGCGACACCACCACCGGCGCCTGCGTCGCGTGCACGGCGTCCAACCGCGGCTCGTGCGCGGCGGGCCAGTACTGCACCCCGGCCAGCCGCTGCGAGGCGGGCTGCGCCGTCGACGCCGACTGCGCCGTCGACGGCGGCACCTTCCGCTGCGACCCCGTCGGCCACGTGTGCGTGGGGTGCACCCGCGACGACCAGTGCGCGGCCGGCACCGTCTGCGGCGCGATGGCGACCTGCGTGCCCGGCTGCAACGACCGCCAGGCGTGCCCCGCGGGCGAGGCGTGCTGCGCCGACGCCTGCCGCCGGGTGCAGCTCGACGTCGGCCACTGCGGCGGGTGCGGGCGGGTCTGCGCCGCCCCCAACGGCGTGGCGGGCTGCGCCGCCGGGGCCTGCGTGGTGGCGGCGTGCAGCACGGGCTTCGGCGACTGCGACGGCAACCCCGCCAACGGCTGCGAGGTCGCCGTCACCGACAGCGTCGCCCACTGCGGCTCCTGCGGCGCCGCCTGCGCGGCGGGCGCCAACGCCACGGCGACCTGCGCGCTCGGGCGCTGCGCCGTCCGCTGCGCCGCGGGCTTCGCCGACTGCGACGCCGAGCCCGCCAACGGCTGCGAGGTCGACACCCGGGTCACCACCGCCCACTGCGGGGCGTGCGGGCAGGCCTGCGCGGCGGGCGCCAACGCCGCGGCCACCTGCGCCGCGGGGCGCTGCGCGGCCACCTGCGCGCCGGGCTTCGGCGACTGCGACGACAACCCCGCCAACGGCTGCGAGGCCAGCCTCACGAGCGACCCGGCGCGCTGCGGCACCTGCTCGACCACCTGCGTGGGCGGCACCAACGCGCGCCCCGTCTGCGGCGCGGGGGTCTGCCGCATCGCGTGCGCCCCGGGCTTCGCGGACTGCGACGGCGACGCGCGCAACGGCTGCGAGGCCGCCCTCGACGGCACCGCGAGCTGCGGGGCCTGCGGGGTGATCTGCAGCGGGGGGACGCCCCTCTGCGCGACCTCCGGCGGCGCGTCGGCGTGCGCCTCGGGCTGCGCGGCGGGGCAGGTGCGGTGCAGCGGCGCCTGCGCCGACACCCGCGCCGACGTCACCGACTGCGGGGCCTGCGGCAACGTGTGCCCGGCCGTCGCCAACGCCGCGCGCACCTGCGCCGCCGGGGCGTGCGGCTTCGCCTGCAACGCGGGCTTCGCGGACTGCGACGGCAACCCGGCCAACGGCTGCGAGGTGTTTACGGGCACCGACGCGCGCCACTGCGGCGGGTGCGGGACGGCGTGCGCCGCGGGGGCCAACGCCACCGCCACCTGCGCGCTCGGGCGCTGCGGCCTGGACTGCGCCGCGGGCTTCGCGGACTGCGACGGCAACGCGGCCAACGGCTGCGAGGTCGACACCCGCGCGAGCGCCGCGCACTGCGGCGTGTGCGGGCGCGCGTGCGGGGGAGGCGCCAACGCCACGGCGACCTGCGCGGCGGGCGCGTGCGGCGTGGCGTGCGCGGCGGGCTTCGCGGACTGCGACGCCAACCCGGCCAACGGCTGCGAGGCCAGCACGCTCACGAGCGCAGCGCACTGCGGCGGCTGCGGGATGGCCTGCGCGTCGGGGGTGTGCGCCGCGGGCCGGTGCGGGTCGCTGACGACCTGCCGCACCATCCACGAGACGCTGCCCGCGGCGCCGAGCGGGGTGTTCGCCATCGACCCCGACGGCGTCGGCGGGGCGGCGGCCTTCGAGGTGTACTGCGACATGACCACCGACGGCGGCGGCTGGACGCTGGTGGCCTACGCGTCGCGCGGGAGCGTCGCGGCCCTCAACAGCGACACGGGCATCCGCAACCTCTACAGCCTCGCGACGGGCGGCGGCACCTACGACGGGCTCAGCCGCCGGGGCGTGGCGTCGCTGGCCGCGGTGCCCATCGCCCGGCGCTCGAGCGAGATGCTGCTCTCGCGCAGCGACGCGGACTTCTTCACCGGGCCCGCCGCGGCCTACGACGTGGCCAGCAAGTTCAGCATCCCGTCGCCGTCGACGGTGAACTTCCTCAACGCCAACCCCGCCGTGGCGCTGCCCGAGCGGGGCGCGTGCGTGCCGGTGATCCTCACGACCCTGCGCGGGCCGAGCGCGACGGGCGCCATGCGCTACGTCTTCCAGAACACCCTGTCGGTGTCGTGGACGGACACGTACCCCACCTCGTACGGCGTGATGGACACGAGCAACTGCTACAACGGCTCGCTCGGGCCCAACTACGTGTCGGACTACACCGGCGTCGGCAACGCCCGGAGCTACCCGTGGCCCCGCGCGCCCGACGGCGCCGCGCACACGTACTGGCACCTCGGGTGGTGGGACGCCACGGCCACGAGCCGCACCGGCTCGGTCGCCATCTGGCTGCGCTAGAGAGGATCACGCGATGGACCGCTACGAACAGGCGGAGTTCGGGCGGAAGCTGGACGCGGCCCTGGCGAAGGTCCGGACGATCCTCGATCGCACCCGGGATCCCCGGTCGCCGGCGGATGTCCCGCACTCCTACGACGACAAGTTCGTGCTGGCGGAGTTTCTCGGGCGGGCGTCCGTGGCGTCGCTGGTGCTGTGCCTGGAGACCGTCGGGCTCGACGAGGCGGGCGCCGCCAACGCCGCCCTCGAATTTTTCGATCTGTGGGCACCGCAGCGCTTCGTGAGCGACCATCGCGCCCTCCACAGGGAGCCGCCTCGGCGCGGCCATCTACCGAGAAAGGGACGACCCTCTTGCCGTCACGATCGATCGCCTCCCCCCGCCGTCCACAGCCATGGCTGCTGGTGGCAACCCTCGCCCTGGGGTGCGACGGGACATCCATCCTCGGCGGCACCGTCGATGCTGGCGTCGTCGACGCGCCCGTCCGCGACACCCCGAGCATCGACACGCCTCCGCAGTGCACGGCCAGCGAGGTGCTCTGCAACGGAGTGTGCGCCAACACGCAGACCAGCGCGGCGCACTGCGGCGCCTGCGGCGCGGGCTGCGCGGCGGGTCAGTCGTGCGCCGCCGGTCGCTGCGCGACGGTGTGCCCCACGGGGCAGCGGGCGTGCTCCAGCGGCGCGGGCAGCCCCGAGGTGTGCGCCAACCTGCAGACCGACCGCTCGAACTGCGGCGCGTGCGGCACCGCCTGCGCCGCGGGGCAGGTGTGCGCCAGCGGCCTGTGCGCCCTGAGCTGTCCCGCGAGCCAGGTCAACTGCAGCGGCACCTGCCGCGACACGCAGACCGACCCCGCGCACTGCGGCGCCTGCGGCACGGCCTGCGCCGCGGGGCAGGCCTGCGCCAACGGCATGTGCGTCGCTTCCTGCGCGACGGGCATCACCGCGTGCATGGGCTCGTGCCGCGACCTGCAGACCGACCGCTCGAACTGCGGCGCCTGCGGCACCGCCTGCGCCGCGGGGCAGGTGTGCGCCAACGGCATGTGCGTCGTGAGCTGCCCCGCCGGGCAGACCGACTGCGCCGGCTCGTGCCGTGACACCCAGAGCGACCGCGCGCACTGCGGCGCCTGCGGCATGGCGTGCGGGGCGGGGCAGGTGTGCTCCACGGGCGTGTGCGTGACCTCGTGCGCCATGGGGCTCACCGACTGCACGGGCTCGTGCCGCGACACCCAGAGCGACCGCGCCCACTGCGGCACCTGCGGCACCACCTGCGCCGCGGGGCAGGTGTGCTCCGCGGGCATGTGCGTGACCTCGTGCGGCGCCGGGCTCACGAGCTGCGGCGGCTCGTGCCGCGACCTGCAGACCGACCGGGCGCACTGCGGCGCCTGCGGCATGGCCTGCGGGGCGGGGCAGGTGTGCTCCGCGGGCGCGTGCGTCGTGAGCTGTCCGGCTGGGCAGACGTCGTGCGGCGGCTCGTGCCGCGACCTCGACTCCGACCGGGCGCACTGCGGCGCCTGCGGCATGGCGTGCGGGGCGGGGCAGGTGTGCTCCGCGGGCGTGTGCGTGACCTCCTGCGGCCCAGGGCTCACGAACTGCACGGGCTCGTGCCGTGACACCCAGAGCGACCGGGCGCACTGCGGCGCCTGCGGCATGGCCTGCGGGTCGGGTCGGGTGTGCTCCGCGGGCGCGTGCGTCGTGAGCTGCCCCGGCGGCCAGACCGAGTGCTCGGGCTCGTGCAGCGACACCACGGGCGACCGTGCGAACTGCGGCTTGTGCGGGCGCACCTGCGCGTCGGGGGAGGTCTGCGTCGCCGGGGGCTGCGTGCTGAGCTGCCCCACCGGGCAGACCGCTTGCGGCGGCACCTGCCGCGACCCCCTGACCGACCGCGCGCACTGCGGGACCTGCAACGCCGCGTGCGCCGCGGGGCAGGTGTGCTCCGCGGGCACGTGCGTGACCTCGTGCGGCGCCGGGCTCACGACCTGCGGCGGCGTCTGCCGCGACACCCTGACCGATCGCGCGCACTGCGGCGCCTGCAGCAACTCCTGCCCCTCGGGGCAGGTGTGCACCGCGGGCGCGTGCGTGCCGAGCTGCCCCGCGCAGCAGACGCTCTGCAGCGGCGCGTGTGTGTCGACGTCCATCGACCCCACGGACTGCGGCATGTGCGGGGTGACCTGCCCCGCGCGCGGCAACGCCTCGCCGGTGTGCGCCAGCGGCGCCTGCGGCTACCTGTGCGGCGCGGGCTTCGCGGACTGCGACCTCCAGGCGGGCAACGGCTGCGAGGTGCGCCCCGCCACCGACCTGAACCACTGCGGGCGCTGCGGCAACGCGTGCCCGGTGCGCGCCAACGCCGCGGCCACCTGCGCCGCCGGCGCCTGCGGGATCGCCTGCAACATCGGCTTCGCCGACTGCAACAACAACCCCGCCGACGGCTGCGAGGTCGACACCCGCACCGCCGTGGCGAGCTGCGGCGCGTGCAACAACGCGTGCCCGGTGCGCGCCAACGCGACGGCCACCTGCGCCGCCGGCGCCTGCGGGTTCGTCTGCAGCGCCGGCTTCGCCGACTGCAACGCCAACCCCGCCGACGGCTGCGAGGTCGACACCCGGACCAGCGCCGCGCACTGCGGCGGCTGCGGCATGACGTGCAGCGGTACCTGCACGGCCGGCGCCTGTCAGGTCACCGGCGCCTGCGGCGGCGGGTCGAACCTGCTGTCACGCTCCCCCGGCGGCAACGTGATCGTCTGCGATCACCCCTCCGACGCCGTCTGCGAGCAGGACTTCGAGGCCCTGTGCCCCGCGGGCTGGAGCCTGTGCTCGCGACCCCAGTTCATCGCCCGCAACGCGGGGTGGAGCTACGTGCCGGCCCAGCGGGTTCTCGGCACGATCCACTGCCGCAACGGCGGCGGCGCGGGGCACTTCACCTTCGGCTGGAGCAGCTCTGGCATCCCGATGAGCACGGCCGAGGCGATGAATTGCGCCTTCGGCTCGTCGCGCAGCAGCTGCACCGCGAGCTACGGGTGCAACGAGCAGAGCGCCTTCGCGATGTGCTGCGCGCCGACGCCGAGCTGCGGCAACGGCGTGGTCGACTCCCCCGAGGAGATCTGCGACGACGGCAACCAGAACAACGAAGACGCCTGCCTCAACAACTGCACCTGGCGCGCGCCCGTGGCCAACGGGGTCAGCGGCACGTCCTGCTGAGCCTCCTCGCGCCGCGCGGGCTCCCTCCCCCCCGCGGCGCGCCCCTCCCGCAACGACACTCCGCCGCGCGTCAGCGCACCATGAGCCGACGGCCCAGCGTGGGCGGGTGCGCGCGCGGCAGCGGTGCGTCGGGCGCCATCACCGAGCCCGCGGGGAGCCGCGACTCGTAGAGCGTCCAACCCCCGGGTGGTGGCCACCGGGCGCGCGGCGCCGGCCAGCGCGGCCGTCAGCGCGGGGACCATGTCCGGCGTCGGCACCCGCGCGAGGAGGTAGCGGAACCGCCGGGCGTCGACCTCGGGCACCAGGTCGGTCGGGCGGAACACCCGTCCGAGGGTGGTCTCCCAGGAGCGCCCCTCGCGGAAGCGCACCGGCATGTGGGGCATCTCCGAGAACTGGCCGTGGCTGCGGCCGCCGCGCACCGCCGCGAAGGCGAGGGCCCAGAGCGCGGCCCGCAGGCCCTCGCGCCGTGAGGGCGCTGCGGCGTAGCGGTCAAGAGAAGGCACCGCCAGCAGGAACAGCACGAGCCCCAGGAGGTTGGCGATCAGCCCCCAGCGGGACATCAGCCCGCGCGCGAAGGGCGCGACCAGCAAGGACCCCCAGCGGGTGCGGCCGAGGTGCGCCCCGAGCCGCGCCGCGGCGACGGGGAAGCCCGCGATGGAGAGCGCGATGAGGAGCTTGCAGGCCGTGCGCGCCGACGTGAGAAGGGCGAGCGGCAGCGCGAGGTCGAAGAAGCCCTGGCTGGCGTTCGCCAGGCTCCGGGCGTAGAGCTCGCGCGGGGCGTAGAGGGGGTCGCCGTAGCGCTGCAGCAGCGCGACCATGAGCTCGTACTGGGGGAAGTCGCACATGGGCGGGCTCGCGGCCCAGAGCACCGGGGCGGCGAGCGCGAGGCCGACCAGCCACGGCGCCCGGCGCTCGCCGGTCGTGGGCGCGGGCGGGTCCTTCACCGTGGTCAACGACGCCGAGGATCAGTCCCCGCGGCGCCGACGGGTCAAGGCCAATCGCCGCCCGCGTGACGGGCGCCCGCTACGCCGCGGTCGGTCGCCAGAGGCCGTGGACGTGGAGCAGGCTGCGCTCGGCGGGCACCCCGATGCGCAGCGGGAAACCGTAGTGCCCGGTGCCGCGGTGCACGTACAGCCGCGCGGTGCCGAGCGCCCACTGCCCGTGGTCGGGCACCTGCGAGAGCGCCGACACCACGGTGCCGCGCAGCCCCAGGCGCAGCAGCCCGAGCTGACCGCCGTGGGTGTGGCCCGACAGCACCAGGTCGGCGCTCCCGTCGGGCAGGTGATGGAAGGCCCCCGGGTCGTGGAGCATCGCCACGCGCGGCATCGCCTCGGTGCGCGGGAAGCGCTCCGTCACCCGCCGGAGGTGGCCCGCCCGGTCGCCCCACACGAAGTCGAAGCCGAGGATCTCCACGGGCCCCGCGGCCGTCTCGGCCACGGCCATGTCGTCGACCAGGAGCTTGATGCCGTTGAGGGCGAGGGCGGTCTCCACGGTCGCGAGGGCCTCGTGGTCGTGGTTGCCCAGGCAGGCGTAGCAGCGGCCCTCGATGGCCTTGAGCGGCGCGAGGGCGGCGGCGAGCCAGGCCGGGTCGCGCTGGGACTCCATGGTCAGCAGGTCGCCGGTGAGGAGCACGAGGTCGGGGTCGCGCGCGACGGCGCGGGCGCAGATGGCCTGGAGCCCCGCGACGGACATGAAGGCCCCGATGTGGGGGTCGGTGATCTGCACGATGCGCAGCGGGCGCGGGTCGTGGTCGCCGCGGGTCTCGTGGCGGCGCAGCGAGGGGACGACGGCGCCGTCGAGCCAGACGTGGCGCTCGTCTTCGGAGGCCCAGAGCGAGTCGACGAGCCCGGCCGCGGCGAGCACGAAGGGCAGCCACGCCCCTGAGGGGTGGAAGCCCAGCGCCCGCGCGACGCCCCAGGGCACCGACAGGAACACCACCGCCACGAACCACGACCCCGGCACGCTGACGGCCGCGCGGTAGAGCGGGCCCCGCAGGCTCGGGCGGATGAGCAGCGCGAAGTGCGCGAACACCGCGGCCTGGAGGTAGGCCAGCAGCGGCCACGCCGCGCCCGCGTGGGAGAAGACCCCGAGCGAGGAGAGCCCGTGGATGCCGAGCAGCACCGCGAGGAAGGAGGCGTAGGGGCCGCCGCGCAGGGCCCGCGCGACGAGCACCACGGCGAGCCACCCGAGGCCGCTGAGGGCGGCGAAGTACGTCGTCGGGGGGAGGGTGCTCACAGGCCGGGCAGGGTGGGATCGCCCGGCGGACGGGTCAAGGCGCCCGCCGCCCCCTCGGCTCGGCTATGGTGAGCGCCCTCTACCCATGGACACCCACCCCTGGCGACCGCCCACCGTGCGGGGCCTCTTCGCGCTCGCGTGGCCGATGATCCTCGGGCGCGCGGCGCAGTCGGTGGTCGGCTTCACGGACGCGGTGCTGGTGGCGCCGCTCGGGCCCGACGCGCTCGCGGCCACGGGCAACGGCGCCCTCAACGCGCTCGCGGTGTTCATGCTCCCGCTGGGCGTCGCGTTCATCGTGCAGAGCTTCGCGGCGCAGCTCTCCGGCCGCTCCGACCGCGCGCGCCTCCGCCGCTACGGCTGGTACGGCCTCGGCATCGCGGCCCTCGCCGAGCTCGTCGCGCTGGCCCTCATCCCGGCCGTGCCATGGCTGCTCGCGCGGGCCGACTACACCCCCGCGGTGCGCGCCCTCATGGGCGACTACATCGCCCTGCGGCTCGTGGGCGTCGGGCTCGCGGTGGGCGTCGAGGCCATCGCCAACTGGTTCGGCGGCCAGGGCAACACCCGCGTCGGCCTCGCGTCGAGCGTGCTGGTGATGGTCCTCAACGTGCCGCTCGCGTGGCTGCTCATCCACGGCGCGGGGCCCGTCCCCGCGCTGGGCGTGCGGGGCGCGGCGATCGCGTCCATCGTGGCGACCGCGGCGGGCTTCGTCTACGTCGCCGCGGTGTTCGCGCGCGACGGCCGCGGCGAGCCGGCGCCCGGCTGGCGCTGGGACGAGTTCCGCCGCGTGCTGCGCTTCGGCCTGCCCAACGGGGTCAACTGGTTCCTGGAGTTCGGGGCCTTCCTGTTCTTCATCGACGTGGTCTTCGCGGGCATGGGCACCGCCGCCCTCGCGGCCCTGATGGCGGTGCTCCAGCTCAACTCCATCGCCTTCATGCCCGCCTTCGGGCTCGCCAACGCCGGGGCCATCCACGTCGGCCAGGCCATCGGCGCCGGGGCCGCCGACTCCGTGCGCGCCCTCGTCCGCCGCACCCTCCTCGTGGCCGCCGGGTGGATGGGCCTCGTCGGCGTCGGCTACACCCTCGCCCCGCGCGCGCTGCTCGCGCCCTTCTCCCCGGGCAGCCTCGCCGAGCGCACGGCCTTCCTCACCGTGGCCGTGCCGCTGCTCTGGGTGGCCGTGGCGTGGCAGCTCTTCGACGCGACGGCGATGGTGATCAGCGAGGCGCTGCGCGCCGCGGGCGACACCGCGTGGCCGATGCGGGTGCGCATCGCCGTCTCGTGGGGGGTGTTCGTGCCGGTGACCGTGCTCACGGCGCGCTGGGGCGGCGGCCCCGTGGCGGCGCTCTCCTGGGTGGTGTTCTACATCGCCGCGCTGGCGGGGCTGCTGGCGTGGCGCTTCGCGCGCGGCGCGTGGCGCACGATGCGGCTCACCGGCGACGAGCCCGACCTGGTCGGCTGATGCCGGAAGCTTGGCCAGATTCATCACGCACCGCTATGGGAGGCACCGATGCGTGGTCGGTTGCAGGGAGCGAGGCGCGCGGAGAGGGTCCCGTCGCGGGGCCGCGGGCTCGCCGGGCTCCTCCTCGGTGCGCTGCTCACGCTCCCGAGCGCCGCCCACGCGCAGGTGCGACTGCACCTTGACGCCTTCGGGGCGGTCCCCGCCACCGGCTGGCAGGCCGACCGCTATGCCCTCGGCGGCAGCCTCGCGCTGGGCGTCGAGTGGGCCCTGCAGCCCGCCCTCGGACTGACCGGCAGCGTCGGCTGGGCGGGCCTCGCGCCGCGCTCGTCGGGGCAGGGCCCGGCGGGCATCCCCGCGCTCTCCGCCGGCGGACTCGGGTGGATCGACCTGGGCCTCCGGCTCCGTCCCCTCGGACGCAGCGCCACCGGGGCCGAGCGGCTCTTCGTCGAGGTCGACGGCGGCGTCGCCCGCACCGGGAGCATCGCCGCGCCGATGATGCGCGTGCGGGCGGGCTGGTCCTTCGCCGCGGGTCCCGTAGACCTCGGCCCATGGGTGGGCTGGACCTGGCTCCCGCAGACCGACGCCCTGGCCTTCCCGGGCGACGCGCACCTCGTCCTCGTGGGCATCGGGCTGACCCTCAACCCCGATCGCCCGCCACCCCCTCCGCCGCCACCCCCTCCGCCGCCAACCCCTCCGCCGCCACCCCCTCCGCCGCGGCCGGAGTGCGCCGCCATCGTCGGGCCGTCGCTGCCCGACGCGGACGGCGACGGCTGCCCCGAGGGTGACCGCGACGACGACCGCGTGCGCGACGCCGTCGACCGCTGCCCGGAGGTCCCCGAGGACCGCGACGGCTTCGAGGACGACGACGGCTGCCCCGACGCCGACAACGACCGCGACGGCATCGTCGACCCCGACGACCAGTGCCCCGACGTCGCCGAGGTGGTGAACGGCGTCGACGACCACGACGGCTGCCCCGACGAAGGGGTCGTGGAGGTGCGCGATGGCCGCATCGTGGTGGGCGAGGCCGTCTTCTTCGGCAGCGACTCGTACCGCATCCGCGAGCGCTCGCGCCCGGTGCTCGCAGCCATCGCGTCGATCGTCCGCGACCTCCCGGCGCGGCGGGTGGTGCTCATCGAGGGCCACGCCGACCAGCGCGGCGACGACCGGTACAACTTCACCCTGTCGTTCATGCGGGCCCTCGCGGTGCAGCGCGAGCTCGCCACCCTCGGCCTCTCGACGGCGCGCCTGCGCCCCCTCGGATTCGGCCGCCGCGTGCCCCGCTCGCGCGGGACCTCCCCCGAAGACCTCGCCGCCAACCGCCGCGTCGAGATCGTGGTCTCGGGCGTCGGCTCCGTCGGCGACGCGCACGGCATCGGCGGCTGGGTGCACCTCGACGCCGAGGGGCGCTCGCGGCGCATCCCGGAGCCCCCGCCATGAAGCGATCTGCACTCATCCCCCTGGCGCTCGCGGCCCTCGTCGGCTGCGACCCGCTGCTCGGCGGTCGCTGCGCCGAGGGCTGGGTCCCGTCGCCCGGCGCCTGCGACGCGGGCGATGACCGCCCCGACGCGGGCGATGACCGCCCTGACGCCGAGACGATCGACGCGCCGGACGTCGCCGCGACCGACGGCGGTCCCAGGGATGGGTCGGTCCTCGACGGCGGCCCCACGGACGCCGCGCGCACGGACGCATCACCGACGGACGCCGCGGTGACCGACGGCGGCTGCACTCCCCCGCAGACCCGGTGCGCGGGCGCGTGCGTGGACACGGCGTCGAGCCGATCGCACTGCGGCGCCTGCGGGCGGGCCTGCGCGGCGGGGCAGTTCTGCGCGTCGGGCGTGTGCAGCGCGCGGTGCTCACCCCCGCTGCTGCTCTGCGACGGCGTGTGCCTCGACCCGCTGACCGACCCGCTCAACTGCGGCGGCTGCGGCGTGGTGTGCTCCACGGGCATCTGCAACGGCGGGCGCTGCCGCGACGCGCGCGCCGGGCACCTCGTGCTCATCGGCCACGACTACGAGACCACCCGGCCCGACCAGGACCGCGTGGTGGGCAACGCGGTCTTCCTGGGCGCGGCCTCGGCGCCGAGGGTGGCGATCTGCACCCTGGGCGCGCGGCCGTCGAGCGTGAGCAACGTGCGCGAGGCCATCCGCCGGGTGGCGGGGCTGCGCGCGTGGCGGGAGAGGGTGCTCCCGGCGCCCGACCAGCTGGCCTCGGCCTTCTCCGTCGACGCGACCGACATCGTGGTGATCCACCACCAGCCGGACGCGACCGCCGCCGCGGTCGAGGCGCTCGCGGTGCGCATCGCGGGCCCGGCGGTGGGCTTCGTGCGGGCGGGCGGCGTGGTGGTGGTGCTCGACGGCGAGGGGACCTCCCCCGGGACGTGGCCGCTCGCCGAGGCCACGGGGCTGCTCACGGTGACGGGCCACGTGGCGGTGACCGGCGAGGCCGCGGAGGTGGTCGGCGGGGCCGACGCGGTGGCCATCGGGCTGCCGGTGGCCTACCGCGCCGAGCGGGGCTCGGTGACCTTCCTCGGCACCGACGGGACGGGCGTGGTGATCCGCGCGGGGATGCTCCCGCTGGTGCTGCACCGGGTGGTGTTCGGGCTGTAGATCGCGGCCGGTCGGCGGGGGGCGGTACGATGCGCGCGATGTCCACCACGCCGCGGGTCCTCCTGGTCGCCAACCCCGCCGCGCAGAGCGGCCGCAACGCCGAGCGCATCGCCAGCGCGCGGGCGCGCCTCGACGGGGCGACCCGTTGCTGCCGAGCGACGACGCCGTCGCGCTGGGGGAGCTCGGGTGACCGTCAACGCCCATGGGCGTTGACCCTCGCAGCGGCGACGTTGGCTCCCGCCCACGCCCCCA
>CAIOSS010000945.1 GCA_903860995.1 uncultured delta proteobacterium
AGCAGCTCCCCGCCGGCCTTCTCGAAGGGCACGAAGCCCAGCTCGTCGAGCACGAGGACCGCGCACCGCTGGAGCCGCTCGTGCAGCCGCCCGAGCTGCCGCGTGTCGCGCGCCTCGGTCAGCGTCCGCACCAGGTCCGACTCTCGGAAGAAGAGCGCGTTGTGGCCGTGACGGAGTACCCGGTGCGCAATCCCCATGGCGGTGAGGGTTGCCGTGATCGGCGAGCCTCGGGGGCATGCGATCCTCCCATCCCGCTCCGGTGACCCCTGAGGCCGTCTGCCGTCGTCACGTCGAGGCGCTTGCGCGCAGCGGCCAGACGGTGCCCGTCTACGCCCGCGCGCACGGCCTCAAGCCCGACACTCTGTACCGCTGGCGGCGGCGCTTCCCAGCACCCCTCGCCACCCCCGCGTCGCCCGACCCGACCCCCGCGCCGCCGCCCGTGCCGCGTCTGGTCCCGGTGACCTTCGAGGCCCCCGCGATCTGCGAGCTCGTGCTGCGCGACGGCCTCACCCTCCGCCTGCCCACCGGCACCGCGCCCACGCTCGTCGTCTCGCTCGTGCGCGCGCTGGAGGACCGGTGATCCTGCTCCCCCCGACGCGGCCCCTCTACGCCGCCCTCGACCCGGTGGACTTCCGCCGCTCCTTCGACGTGCTCGTCGCCTTCGCCCGCGAGCAGCTCGGCCTCGACGCCCTGCGCAGCGCCGTCGTCCTCTTCGTCAACCGCGACGGCTCGCGCTGCAAGCTCCTCTTCCACGACGGCTCGGGCCTGGTGATCCTCTACAAGCGGCTGGACGCCGGCCGCTTCCGCCTCCCCGCGGCCGTGCTCGCGGGCGACCGCTCGGTCGCCATCGAGCCGCGCGAGCTCGCCCTCCTGCTCGAAGGCCACATTCGACATCGCCCCTGACGAATCGACCGCGTCGCCGGGAATTCCCCTCCCGACTCCCACGTTGAAGCGACGTGGATCTGGCCGAGGCCCTCCTCACCATCGAGCTTCTGCACGGGCAACTGGCCGCCCAGGCGCAGCAGCTCGCCGTGCGCGACGAGCAGATCGCCTCGCTGCGGGCGGACCTCCTGCGCAAGGCCTTCGAGGTCGCGCGCCTCAAGCGGGCGCTCTACGGCAAAAGCTCCGAGCGCGTCGTTCCCGACATGGGCCTCTTCCTGCCCGGTCTCGCGCCCGCCGCAGCGAATGATGCTCCGGCCTCGACCGAGCCCCCCACGCGCACCGTCAAGGAGCACGAGCGCAAGGTCCGCACCGACCCGTCGCGCGCCCGCCTCGAGCTCGACCCCTCGTGCGTGACCGACGAGCACGTCACGCTGCTCCCCGACGTCACCGCGTGCGGGTGCTGCGGCGGCGCGCTGGTGGCCTTGAGCGAGGAGCTTCGGACGGTGGTCGAGCGGCAGCCCGCGCACTACCTCCGCACGATCTTCCATCGGCCCAAGCTGGCCTGCGCGCAGTGCGGCGGGGCGGGCGTCGTGATCGCCCCGGCGCCGGAGCCGACGGTCACGGGCGCCGGCCCGGTGGGCCTGTCGCTCGCGGTCGATACGGTGCTGATGCACTACCAGGATCACCTGCCCTTCCACCGCATGGCGGGCATCTTCCTGCGCGAGGGGATGCGCATCGATCGCAGCACCCTCTCGCGCGTCAGCGGCCGCGTCGCGGACCTGCTGTCGCCGCTGGTCGATCACATGGAGTCCACTCTGCTGGCGAGTGACGACGTGATCGGCATCGACGGCACGGGGCTCAAGATCTTCGCCTCGCCGCAGTGCCAGCGGCGCCTCGCCTATGTCATTCACGGTCAGGGCGCGGTGGTGTTTCGGATGCTGACGGGCGAGAGCGCCGACCAGGTGCTGGAGGGCTTCGAGGACTTCCACGGCGTGGTGGTGAGCGACGCGGCGAAGGTCCACCTGGGGCGGCACAGCCGCTCGCTCGGGCTGGTCATCGCACTCTGCAACGCCCACGCGCGGCGAAAGTTCTACGACGCGCGCGAGACCGATCGGGCGCGCGCCGACCACGCGATCGCCTTCTATCGCGAGGTGGCGATGCGCGAGCGGGCGTGGTCGACGCTGGAGGCGCCGGCGCGGCAGAGGGAGCGGGCCGAGCACCTGCGGCCGCTCTTCGAGAAGTACCACCAGTGGTTGGAGGAGGAGCGCTCTCGCGTGATGCCGCGGACGCCCATGCGGGAGGCGATCGACTACTCGTTGAATCACTGGAGTGGATTGACGCACTTCCTCGAAGACGGCCGGGTCCCGTGGACGAACAACGAGAGCGAACGCCACCTGAGACACATCGTCGTCGGGAGGAAGAACTTCGTCTTCCGCGGCAGCTTCGAGGGCGCCGAGCGCGCGTGCGTGCTGTGGAGCCTGATGATGAGCTGCCGCGTGAACGGGGTGAACCCGCGCGCGTACCTGCTGGCCACGCTGGAGGCGCTGCGCACGGCGACGCGCGCCGACCTCGCGACGCTCACGCCGCGGGCCTACGCCGAGCGCAAGAAGGCGATCGAAGTCGCGAGCGCCGCGTGAGCGCGGCGAGTCACGGGCCCTCGTCGCGCTCGACCGTGACGCCCTCGTTGCCGCGCACCGCGAGCACCTCCCGGAGGGCGCGCGTGGTGAGCGACAGGAAGCTGTCGTAGAGCACGTCCGAGAGAGCCTGGAACTCGGGCCACAGCACGCCCTCGTAGAAGGAGGGCGGCGCCGCCACGACGACCGTCGCGCGTCGCTGCCGCGCATGGCGGTGGGGCTTGAGGCCGTACCGACGGCACAGCGCGAGGAAGACGGCGCGAGCGCAGGGGTCGGGGATCGAGGTGGTGAAGACCTCGTCGTGCTCGCGGGTGCGCGTCTCGGCGAGCTGGGCCCGGAGCCGCTCGACGCCGGCGTGAACGGCAGCGAGGTCGGCGCTGGCGGGGAGGCCGAGGATGCGGGCTTCGAGGGTGCGCATGCGATCGAACGCGGTGGCGTCGTCCATCGCGACCGACCGTAGCTCAGCGCGACGCGTGGGCGCGACCTGGCAGCGGCCGGTGGGCACGGCGGCGGTCACGTCGGTTGCGGCGCCCAACACAGCGCGCGGTCGCCCGCAAGCAGCGCGGTGCCGTCATCCTCATGGGGATCTCGCACCGGGTACGTACGAATCCATACCTACCGAACCCCACCCGCTCGAGCGCGCCCTACTTCACCACCCGTCGGATGTCCGCGGGGCCATTGTCCCATCGCGTGAAGCTCCGCGGCCATGAACTCCCCGCCA
>CAIOSS010000946.1 GCA_903860995.1 uncultured delta proteobacterium
CGCCGCGCGGGGACTGGAGCAGCAGCACGGTCGCGGCGGCGACGAGGCCGCCGAAGAAGAGCCCGATGAGCACCAGCAGGGGCGCGACGTACGAGCGGCGCTCGGGCGCGGGCTCGGTCGGGAGCGAGCGGTCATACGCGGGCAGATCGGGTGGCGGCGGCGCGGGGGGCGGGTCGGTCGGCGCGTGGGCGAGGGGGCCCGCGAGCGTGAGGGGGGCCTGCGCAGCGGCGTCGGGGATCTCGGAGACCGGCAGCGCCTCCCGCACGCGCTCGGGGGTAGGCTTCATGGGCCCCTGCGGCGGGGCGACGGAGGGCGGCGCGAGCAGCGTCGGGGCGCGGCCGAGGTCACCCGCCATGGGGGGCCGGAGGGTCGAGCCGAGCTGCCCGCCGGGCGGGGCGCGCAGCGGGGCGATCCCCTCGGCCACGGTGGGGTTGCCCGGCGACGGGTCGTAGGCGCCGGGACGCGGCGCGAGCCCCGGCGTCGGGGTGAGCCGGTGGGTGCCGGTCTGGGACATCCAGAGCTGGGCGTCGTTGGGGTCGACCCCCGCCGGCAGGTCGCTCATCAGCGCGGTGAGCAGCTCGCCCGCGTTGTTGTAGCGATCCGAGGGCTTCAGCGCGAGCGCCCGGGTGAGGACCGCCTCCCAGGGCCCCACGTCGACGCCGCGCTGCCCCGGCGTCGGGCGCCGCGGCGACAGCACGCTGGAGCACATCTCCATGACGTCGTTGCCGTCGAAGGGCACCGTCGCCGTGAGCATCTCGCACAGCAGCAGCGCGAGAGCGTGCACGTCGGTCCACGGCCCGGTGCGCATCCCGCTCACCTGCTCGGGGGCCGCGTAGTCGGGCGAGAAGGCCTGCATCTGGGTGAGCGTCTGCGCCCGGTCGGGGGCGCGCTTCTCCTCCGGGGCCATCACCTTCGCGATGCCGAAATCCAGGAGCTTCAGCCGCGTCGCGCCGCGCCGCCCGCTCACGATCATCAGGTTGCCGGGCTTGATGTCCCGGTGGACGATCCCCTCCTCGTGGGCGATGCCGACCGCCTCGATGACCGGGTACATCAGGGCCATGCACTCGGCCGGGGAGCGGCCACCCAGGGCGCCCTCGATGCGGGCGTTGAAGTCCGACTCCAGCGTCACGCCCTCCAGCCACTCCAGGGCCATCCACGGGGCCTTGGCGCCGCTCGGCATGATGGACGTGCCGAAGTCGAGCACCCGCACCACGTGGGGGTGGTCGAGCTGCGCGACGGTCCGCGCCTCCTCCGCGAAGCGACGGAGGAAATCCGCCTGCTGCTTCGGCGTGAGGTCCGCCGGGGTCTTCAGGATCTTGATCGCGACCAGCTTGCGCAGTTCGCGGTGCTGCGCGCGGTACACCACCCCGAAGCCACCCTGGGCTACCAGGTCTCCCACTTCGTAGCGGGAATCAAGCCGCGCTCCGACGAGACCGAAGGGGTCTCCACGCCCTTCGGGTGGTGTTGTGATGGGCTTGGCGTTCATGCGCGAATCAGGCGCCTTCGACGCTATCACAGGTAGCTCGACGGGCGCTCACCCGAGGGTTCTGCGAGGCGTCCAGGGCCAGATCGAGCGCAGCGATGCGGAGGATGCGAGGCAGCACGAAGCGGAAGACCTCGCAGTAGGGGCTGCGTCCGTCGGCGTGGCCATCCCGGCGGTGGAGCAGCAGGGGGCATCCCCCCGCGCAGGAGTGCCGGAAGCGGCAGCCCTGGCACTCCGCACCGGGTGAGCGCTGCTGGAACGACGGTCCCATCACCGAGGGGGCGAGGCCCAGGAGCGCCGTGTCGCCCGCGAGCGTGGCCGTCCCCTCGTGGTGCAGCGCGGCCTGGCAGGCCGAGATGCGGCCGTCGTGGGAGACCGCGAGCGAGCGCTCCCCCGCGGCGCACGCGCGCCCGATCGGGTGGCGCCACTGGAGGTCGCAGAAGCGGTGGGTGCGGCGAAACGACGGGCGCACGGGCATCGCCCGCTCGATGCGGTCGTAACACTCTCCGAAGACCCGCAGCACCCGCGCGAGCGCGTCGCCCTCCAGCATCGGCGGCGCGGCCGCCACCGGGGCGGAGCGTCGGCGCAGCTGCAGCAGCCCCCCGGACGGGCGCCAGCCGGGCAGGCGGGCGTCGAGGAGGGCGGCGCCGCCGTCGAGGTCGCGCACCAGCGAGTAGCGGAAGCCCATCTCGCGGGCGAGCAGCCAGTCGGTGAGCGCGGGCACCCCGTCGAGGTTGGCCGCGCCGACGGTGACCAGCGCGTAGGGGCGCACCCCGGCCGCGGCGAAGGCGTCGAGGCCGCGCTCGAGGTCGGCCCAGGACCCGCCGCCGCCGAGGGCAGGTCGCATGGCGTCTTGCGCCGCGCCGACGCCGTCGATGGAGACGCTCACGGACACGCCGTGCTCGCGCATCCACTGGGCGGCGCCGTCGGGGACGCGGGTGCCGTTGGTGAGCACCGCGGCGGAGAGGGCGGCGCCCTCGCGGGCGAGCAGCGCGCGGGTCTCCTCGAAGAAGTCGCGGATGAAGTCGAAGCGCAGCAGCGGCTCGCCGCCCGCGAAGCGCAGGTGCACCGCGCGCACCCCGTCGGCCCGCACCGTGGCGAGCAGCGCCGACTGGAGCGAGCGGGCGGTGTCCTCAGAGAGCGCGCGGCCGTCCTTCTCGATGTAGCAGTAGGGGCAGTCGAGGTTGCACGCGTTGGTCACGTGCACCCAGAGGTCGAGCGAGGGCGGCCCCGGCGGTCGCGGCGCGACGGGTAGCCCGCGCACCTGCACGAAGCCGTTGCGGGCGAGCAGAGGGAGCTCCCGGGCGAGCGCGTCCACGGGGCGCTGGAGGGCCGCGGCGAGCTCGCGGAGGGTGCGCCCGTCGGCGAGGTCGAGCAGCGCCGCGGCGTCGCGGGAGAGCAGCGCGAGGGCGTCGCGGCCGCGCGGGTTGTGCACGAAGCGGCGACCCCGGACGATGCCGAGGTACAGGCCCTCGGCGCGTCGGACGGGGAGGTCGGCGAGGTCGGTCGGCGGGGCGTGGTCGTCGAGGGGCATCGTGCGTGGCCTCAATCCGACGAGGACGAACAGTCGCTGGAGCAATCGCTGGAGCAATCGCTGGAGCAATCGCTGGAGCAGTCGCTGGAGCAGTCGCTGGAGCAGTCGTCCTTCGAGCAGTCCGACGAGGAGCAGTCGCCGCAGTCGCTCTTCGACATGCAGTCGCTGGAGCAGTCGGACGACCAGCCGCCGTCCTTGGAGCAGTCACTGGAGGCGCAGTCGCTGCAGTCGGTCTTGGTGACGCAGTCCGAGCAGTCGGCGGAGTTCCAGTCGCTGGTGGACGACCACGCGGGGTCGCTCGCATACACCGACCCGTACTCCGCGAGGTCGATGGGCTTGTCCGCCGGGACGCCGAAGTCGTGGCCCGCGAGCGCGCCGAGCCCGGCGAACTTGTCGGGCATCGACCCGACGTCGTCGAACTCACCCACCAGCGCGCCGTCGGTGCGCAGCACGTGGACGGGCATCTCCCACGCCCCGTCGGTCGCGTGGTGCTGGTGGTGGCCGTGCGCGGCGGCGTGCAGCGCGGCGTCGAGCAGGATGAGGTCGACCCAGTCGGAGTACGGGTCGTGGTAATAGACGTCCCAGGGGTCGTAGTAGGGCGACGGGTAGGGCGGCGCGCGGAAGATGCGGTCGGTGCGCAGCGTCGCACCCCGCTGGGCGGCGGCGTCGCGGGCCATGGACTGCACGGCCCGCGGCGTGGGCTGCACCACGCGGGACACCGTGGCGTACTCCTCGGCCCGCGCCCCGGGGAGGACGTACGGCAGCCCGTCGCGGATGCGCCCGAGCGTCGCTCGGAAGACGTGCTGGTGCGGCTTCGCGCGGTACGGGTCGGCGCCCAGGGCGGAGACGCGCGCCCGGGTCTGCGCGAAGGTCTCCCCGGGCAGCGGCCGGAGCTCCTCGATGCGCCCGCCGAGGGCGATCACCCCCGCGGCCGTCCCCGGCTGGAACCTCGCCTGGAACGTCGCCTCGATGACCGTGTGCACCCCCTGCTCGCGGTGCTCGAAGACCGCCCGCACCTCGCGGAAGGGCTTCATGAAGGGCTCGGGCTTCCCGCGCATCGCCTGGAGCAGCCAGCCCACGTCGTCGGGGTTGGCGCTGTCGTCGCGCCACACCACCCGCTCGTCGAGCAGCACCGTGACGGCGTCGCGCACCCCGATGCCCGCGAGCAGGGTGCCCACGGCCTCGATGAGCCCGAGGGCGTGCATCCCGTGCTCGTGCTGGCCCGACCGCAGGTCGTGCTTCGCGCCGAACGCGCCCGTGAAGGACTCCCAGAACGTCGGACGCCGGGCGGCCTCGCGCCCCGGCAGCCACACCCAGAGTCGTGCGGTCATTCGCATGGTGCCATCGCACCCGCGAGGCACCCCGCGCGTCAAGCCCGGCGAAGCACCAGCAGCGCGATCTCCGGGGCCATCCCGACGCGGGTGGGCACCCCCGTCGTGCCGACGCCGCGGCTCACGAAGAGGGCGCTCTCCCCCTGGCGGAAGAGACCTGCGGAGAAGCGCGAGGCGAGGCGTCCGAGGTTGAGCCGCGGCCCCAGCGGCACGCCGAACTGGCCCCCGTGGGTGTGCCCGCTGAGGGTGAGCGCCACGCCGCGCAGGGCGATGTCGGGCCACCCGACGGGGTCGTGGGCGAGCATCACCACGGGCTCCCGGGGGGCGATGCCCCGGAGGGCGAGGTCAACGTCGTCCCGGCGGCTCCAGCGGTCGTCGACGCCCGCGATGTGCAGCGTGGCGCCCCCGCGCGAGACGCTCGTCGCGGCGTTGCGCAGGAGGCGGACCTCCGTCGCCGCGAGCGCCCGGACCACCCCGTCGACGGTCTGGAAGTAGTCGTGGTTGCCCATGCAGGCCACGACGCCGTCGCGCGCGGCGAGGCCCCGGGCGAAGGCCGTGACGTCGTCGAGGTACCCTTCGCCCACGGTGATGAGGTCGCCGGTGAGGGCGACGAGGTCGGCGTCGAGCGAGCGCACCCGGCGCGCCCAGGCAAGGAACATCCACGCCGGCACGTACGGCCCGCAGTGCACGTCGCTGACATGGGCGATGCGATAGCCGTCAAAGGCCTCGGGCAGGCCCGCGACGGGCACCTCGACCCGGGTCACCCTCGCCCACGCCCGGCCCGCCGTGCTGCCCCACAGGCCCATGAGCCCGGCGACGGCGTACACGGGCCCGAGCCAGGGGAGCACCGAGGCGACGGGGCGCCCGGCCAGCGCCGCCACGCCGAAGCCCGCCAGCGCCACCCACGCGACCGGCGCCGCGAGGAAGCACCCCGTGGCGTACACCGCGTAGGGGACCTCCAGCAGCCACTGGCGCCACCAGGGCATGCGGACGTCGTCGATCCACCAGCGCAGCCGGTGGGCGAGCACCGAGGCCCCCGCGAGGTGCATCGCCAGCGAGCCGAGGGCGCACCACGGGAGCGACGCGGCGGTGGACTCGCGCAGCGCCGCGGCCAGCACGATCACGGCCGGGAGCTGCATCGCCGCGACGGCCCCGAGCACCCGGGCGAGGAAGCCCCGCCGCCACGCGTTGAAGGCCGGGGCCGACCTGGGCTTGGGGGCGCGGGCGCTCACGGGGGACATCGTACGCCACGGCGGAGCGTGCGACCTCGCGCGGCTTGCGCGCCGAGGGTCGCATCGCGTAGAGCCGCGCAGAGGATTTACCGCCGATGGTCGCGACCGTTCATCTCCGCCCGGGTCATGTGCAACCGGTCTGGCTCGGGCACCCGTGGGTGTACGCGCAAGCTGTGGGTCGGGTGGAGGGCGAGCCCGCGCCCGGCGACGACGTCATCGTGCGCGACCCGCGCGGCAACCCCCTGGGCCGTGGGTACTGGTCGCCGTCGAGCGCCATCCCGGTGCGGGTGCTCACCCGGGACGTGTCCGCCGAGCTCGACGAGCGCTGGCTGCACAAGCGCATCGCGGAGGCGGCCGCGTGGCGACGCGCGCTGCTCGGGCTGCCCGCGCCGGGCACGAGCGGGTACCGGCTCGTCAACGCCGAGGGCGACGGCCTCGCGGGGCTCATCGCCGACGTCTTCGGCGACGCCGTGGTGGTGCAGCTGTTGACCGTCGGGATGAAGCGCCGCGAGGCGGCGATCGCGGCGGCGCTGCGCGAGGTCACCGGCGCCGTCCGGGTCTTCGAGGTGTCGTCGCCGAAGCACCAGACCCTGGAGGGGATCACCCCCCGCGAAGGGATCCTGGCGGGCGACGACGCCGAGGCGCTGAGCTTTACAGAGGGTGGTAACAGCTGGACGCTGCCCGCCCCGGGGAAGACCGGCGCGGGCCAGAAGACGGGCTACTTCTTCGACCAGCGGGAGAACCGCGAGCGGGTGGGCAGGCTGGCCGCGGGCAAGCGGGTGCTCGACCTGTTCTGCTACCTGGGCGGCTTCTCCATGGCGGCGGCGCGGGGCGGCGCGACGGAGGTGCTCGGCGTCGACAGCGCGGCCGGGGCCATCGCGGCGGCGACGGCGGCTGCGGAGGCCAACGGGGTCGCCGGGGTGGTGCGCTTCGAGCGCGGCGACGCCCTCAAGGTGGCCGTGGCCCTCGACCAGAAGAACGAGCGCTTCGACCTGGTGGTGTGCGACCCGCCGAAGCTGGCGGGCAACGCGCGCGAGGTCGAAGGGGCGCTGCGGCACTACCGGAAGGTCAACTCCGAGGCCGCGCGGCGGGTGAGCACCGGGGGCCTGCTGGTCACCTGCTCGTGCTCGGGGCACGTGACGCCGGAGGAGTTCACCCGCGCGGTGCTCGCGGGCGTGCGCGACGCGGGCCGCGACGCGGAGCACCCGCGCCTCGACGGCGCGGCGAGCGACCACCCGACGCCGCTGGCCTTTGTCGAGGGGCGCTACCTGAAG
>CAIOSS010000947.1 GCA_903860995.1 uncultured delta proteobacterium
CAGCCCGCTTGCGGGCTTCACTGGCGGTGCCGTGGGCTTCCGCCCGCGGCGACGAGCAGGCCTGGAAAACCAGAGCTTTTGAGGACGCCGACCCCTCGACCAGCGGACCGCCCACTGCGATGGACGACGGCTGCGGCTGCCGGGCAGGCGGAGCGAGCGGGCGCCCCCCGGCCGGGGCGATGCTCGCGCTGATGGCTGGATGGGTCGTCGTGCGGCGGCGCTACAGGGCGAGCGCGCGGAAGTAGAGCGTCGTCGAGAGGCGAGCGTCGAAGGATCCTGGCCGCCCCGCCGCGGCCGGGACCCGCATCCCCACCTTGAAGTTGCCCGACAGCAGCGCCGCGTTGATGGGCGCGAGCTCGGCCCGCCCCGCGGTGATCTGGACGGTCACCGGCCCGGCGCCCGTGGGCATCACGGCGGTGCCGACGTTGACGGTCACCGACGAGGTCGCGAAGTACACCACCGCCGTGCCGGACAGGAACTGCTCGAAGCCCGTCACGCCGCGGGTGTCGCTGGCGAGCGTGAAGGTCATCCGCTCGAGCAGCACCGCCGCGGGATCGCGCCCCAGCGAGGCCCGGGCGTCGCGGAGGAAGCCCCCGTAGGGGTTGCCCGACTCGGTGTTGATCTCCTTGTCCGAGTCGAAGGCCCCGTTGCGGACATCGCCGTCCTTGAACTTGTCCAGCCGCACGTTGACCGGACCCGAGAAGCCCACGGTGTTCAGGTCGTCGCCGGTGCCGTCCGAGCCGCATCCCAGTGCGAACATCGAAACCACCGTCGCCATCACCATTGATCGGTTCATCAATTCTCCATCTTTTCCACCGGGCTTCACTGCACGGTTGAATCCACTGATTCGCGCCATCACCAGGACGGCGCAATGCCTATTTCATTCAACAGACATTTCATGGCAACGATGAAGTCGGTTGTGCCCTGAAGGCACACCTTCGCCAGGCGAGCGCGGCGAGGGAGAGCAGGGCGAGGTCGAGCAGCGCGGCGGCGGTGACGACGGCGGGCTGCTCGAGGCCCGGTGGTCGATGTCTCGCTGCCCCATGCACTGCTCCGGGGGCCATGTGCCCGGGCGTCCCGAAGAGGGTCCCTTCCAGGGTGCTGTGGTCGAGCGAGCCCTGGGCCCGGCGAAATTTCGATGTCTGGCACCCGCGCGTACTCCGGGTGCGGCACCTTGGATCGCGACGCCGCGCCCGGTCGCGCGCCCGGTCGCTTCGTCGACGGCGCCCATCGCGCCCTCGCCGATCAGCGCGACGACCTCGTAGCGCCCGCCGACCGCCTCGCCGGGCTGGAGCATCAGCGGGCCGCTCGGCGAGCACGCTACTCCGTGACGCCCAGCGTGCGCGCCCCGAGCCCGTAGCGGCGCATCGCGTGGAGCATCGCGCTGCGGGGGAATCCCAGGAAGCGCGCCGCCCGCGAGACGTTGCCCGTGGCCATGAGCGCCAGGAGGATCGCGTTGCGCTCGACGACCTCGCGCTGCGATGGCTGGAGGTGCAGCGCGTCGGGGTCCGGCTCGACGCCCGGGGGACACACCGCGCGGGGCAGGTCGTCGAACATGATCGCGCCGCCCTCTGCCATCGAGCGCGCGAAGCCGATCGCGTCGCGCGCCTCGCGGACGTTGCCCCGCCATCGGTACGCCCGGAGCGCCGCGGCGACCGCCGGCGCGAGCGCGCGCGGGTCGCCCGCCACGGTCAGGCGCCCGTCGCTGACCCACAGCCGCACGCTGACCGGACCGCCGGGCGCCACGGGCTCGGAGGCGGGCGGGACGGTGGACCTCTGCGCAACGCCCTGGGCGGGCGACGGGACAGAGCGATCACGGCGAAGACTCATCTGCGCGAGGC
>CAIOSS010000948.1 GCA_903860995.1 uncultured delta proteobacterium
CACGGTCAATCCTCCGCCGCCGCCCGCCGTGCGGCCGTACCCGCTGCCCTCGCCCAACACCCCGGCCCACCCGCCGCAGCCGACGATCAACCCGCCGCCCCCGCCGCCCCCGCGGCGCCCGCTCCCGCCGCCCGGCAACGGCTGACCCGGTGGTGCGCCGGCGCGTCCCGCTCGGCACCGACGAGAAGCTCTTCCGCGCGATGCACCGGCGGATGCTCGACGGGCCGCGCCCGGTGCCCCCGTGGGAGCGCCTCGACCCCGCGGGCGTGCCCGACGCGCTGCGCGAGCGCGTGCGCCGGGGGTGGGCCGCGCGCGTCGAGGCGGAGTACCGCTCGATGGTGGTCTTCGGCGAGCTCATCGCGCGCTTCCCGGAGGCGGGATTACCCCTGGAGGTAAGCTGCGCCGCCTCGCGGCTGCTCCAGGACGAGGCCCGCCACACGGAGCTGTGCGCCCGCGTCGCCGAGGCCTTCGGCGGCTACGACGAGGCCACGCTCGCCCCGGGGCACCTGCGCCTCGTGGACGACGCGCTCCCCGCGCACCTCTTCGTGGCCCGCTGGACGGCGTCGATGTTCTGCGTCGGCGAGGCGGCCTCGGTGGGGCTGCTCGGCGTGCTGCGCGACGGAGCCACCGACCCCTGCGTGGCCTCGGTGCTCGACACCCTCCTGCGCGACGAGGTGCTGCACGACCGCTTCGGGTGGGCCCTCGCGCGGGTGGTCTTTCCGCGCCTCACGGACGACGAGCGCGAGTGGCTCGGGGCCGACCTCGCCTTCGCCTTCGCCCACTACGACCAGATGAACGCCGGGTGCCTCCGCCCCGACGGCGGTGAGGTGCCCGCGGCCCCGGAGACCCCCGAAGACCCCGGCGCCGTCGCCCTCGGCATCGCCTCCCGCTGGCGCTTCGCACCGGCGTTCTATCGCCGCATCGACGAGGTGATCCTGCCGTCCTTCGCGGCCCTCGGGGTGCCCGCCTACGAGGCCTGGGCGCTGCGCCACGAGGCCGCCGCGACCGCCGCCCGCGAGGCGTAGGCCCGCTCGCGCCCCGCCCCGGTCGTGCCATCCTCCCCGGCCTATGGCTCGCACCGGCTTCGGGTCACGCTTCCTCCTGGGTCAGCGCAGCATCGGCCTCCTCGGGCGGGCGCTCGTGACGCTGTTCGTCCTGGCCTTAGGGCTCGGCATCGCCGCCTGGGGCGCGGTGTCGGGCGTGAGGGGCCTGCGCGAGGCGCTCGACCCCTCCTCGGCGCTCTACCGCCTGCAGCGCCTCACGGGCGCCCAGCCAGCCGCCGGGACGGTGCGATTCTCCGCGCCGGTGCGCGCCTCGGAGGGCGACCAGCCGCCCCTCTGCGAGGTCGTGCACGAGCACTACGTCTCGGGCAAGAACGGCGGCTGGCGACGCGACGCGAGCTGGTCCCGCTCCGCCGGCGCGACGGTCGACCAGGGGGCCCTGCGCGTGCGCGCCCACGAGCCCGTGGTCTTCGACCCCCTCGACATGCTGGTGGTCCCGGCCGAGGGCGAGCCGCGGCTCCGCTCGGTGCTCGCGGACGTCCCCTACGGCGGCCGTCTGCGCGCGCACTGCGTCGCCCACGGCGAGACCGTCTTCCTCGAGGGCTGCGCCGAGGGCGGGTACCTCACCGGCTGCGGCGTCACGCCCCTCACGGTCACCACCGGCGACGGCACCGCGCAGCCCCGCATCGACGCGCACGCCAGCGCCGTCGCGGGCCGTCTCGCGGGCGGCGCCGCGGCCCTCGTCGCCGCGCTGGCCTGGCTCTGGTACGTCCTGCGCGCCCGGCCCCTCGCCGACGCCCTGCTCCGCCGCGCGGGCCCGGTGCCCACCTTCACGGACCGGCCCCAGGTGATCGGCGTGGTGGGCGTCGCCCTGCTCTGCGCCCTCGCGCAGGGCGCCAACGTCTGGTCGTCCCCCGCAGGCAGCGCCCTCTCCCGCGGCCGGCCGGGCTACCTCCTGGGGCTCGTGGTGTGCGCCGTCGCCGCCGTGCTCGTGGTGGTGGTGCGCCACCGCCGGCGCAACCTCGAGCGCGCGATGGCGCCGGTGCGCGAGGCGGAGACGGTGCCGCTGCGCGACGCCCGCGGCGGGGTGGTCGAGCTCGCGGTGCGGGTGCGCGACGGCGGCGCCCCCGCGGTGGGCCTGCTCGACAAGCGCCCGCACGCCTGGGTCGAGCTGCGCGTCGAGGAGACCATCGCCGTCGGCAAGCAGCAGGTGACGCGGCTCGTGGCGCGGGAGTACTGGCCCGCGCGCATCCCGGTGACCGACGCGAGCGGCGACGGGCTCATCGACCCGAAGCACGCCGAGGTCGACCTGCGCTCGCGCGTGACCACCTTCAAGGAGGGCAGCATCAGCGCGGTGGCGCGCGCCCTGGCCGCCAGCCCCGTCGGCCCGCTCCGGCCGAGCGCGACGCACCTGTGCTGGAGCGTCGAGGAGAGCGTGCTCGACCCCGGCGAGACCCTCTACGCGCTCGGGCAGTGCCGGCGCATCGAAGACCCGAAGGCCGCGGGCTCGTACCGCGCGGACTCCACCATGGCGATCGTGGGCGGCGACCCCAACGACCGGATCATCCTGCACGCGGGCGACGAGCGCTCGCTGCTGCGCTCCATCGGGCTGGAGGTCGGGTACCTCGACCTGCTGACCGCCGCGCTCGCGGGCGTGGCGGTCTCGCTGGCCGTGACGATGGCGGCGCTCTGGTGGCTGTGAGGGCGCGCGGCCCGCGAGGAGGATGCTGGCGTGCGCTCTGTGATGCCTGCTAGGCTCCCGCGCCATCATGCGGACTGAACAGGATGTTGAGCGATTCCTCGTCGAGTTCGGCATCCCCTACCAGGACCTTGGGGGCGGCCTCTTCGTGGTGACCGACGACGCCTCCGGGCTGCACAACCTGGCCATCAAGGTCGAGTCGCCGGTGGTGGTGTTCCGGCTGCGGGTGCTCGATGAGCCCGTCGAGGGCACTGCCGGCCGCGAGGCGCTCTTCGAGAACCTCCTGCGGCTCAACGGCTCGGGGCTGCTCCATAGCGCGTTCTGCCTCCAGAACGACGGCATCTACCTCACGGCGGCGCTGCCGCTCGACAACCTCGACCCCAACGAGTTCCAGGCGGTCATCGACGACCTCGGCATCGCGGCGTCGCAGCACGTCGCGGCGCTGCGCGGCTGAAGCTCCACCGCAGGCGACGTCACCCTCATCACACCAGCGAACAGAGAACCAATAGCCCTATGGGAATCTTCGGCAGACTGGCCTCGCTGATCAAGAGCAACCTCAACGACCTCATCTCGAAGAGTGAGGACCCGGAGAAGATGCTCAACCAGGTCATCCTGGAGATGAACACGCAGCTCGGGGAGGCGAAGAAGCAGGTCGCGCTCTCCATCGCCGACGAGAAGCGCCTGGCCAAGCAGTTCGAGACCGAGCGCGCCACCGCCGAGGAGTGGGAGCGCAAGGCGATGATGGCCGTGCGCGCGGGCGACGACGGGCTCGCCAAGGAGGCCCTGCTCCGACAGAAGGAGCACGAGAGCCTCTCGGCGGAGTTCGAGCGCCAGTGGCAGAAGCAGAAGACCGCGGTCGAGCAGCTGAAGCAGGCGCTGAAGACGCTCAACAACAAGATCGAGGAGGCCAAGCGGAAGAAGAACGTCCTCGTCGCGCGCAAGAAGCGGGCGGAGGCGCAGAAGGCCATCCACGAGACGATGCAGGGGCTCTCCAACGACAGCGCCTTCGACACCTTCAACCGCATGGAGGAGAAGATCGTGCAGATGGAGGCCGAGGCCGACGCGCAGACCGAGGTGGCCGAGCAGTACTCCGGCGACGCCCTCTCGCAGCGCTTCAAAGACCTCGAGGTGTCCAAGGGCGCCGACATGGCCCTCGACGAATTGAAGCGCAAGATGGGCGTCGCCCCGCCGGCGGCCGCGACCGCCCAGGGGCCCACCAACGTGCGCGTCAACACGGGCGCCGAAGAGGCCGCGCAGGTCGAGGCCAGCGAGGAGGCCGAGCTCGAGGCGGCCCTCACGGCGGCCAAGGCGCGGCGTCAGAACGGTTGACGGTCGCGCCGCACGGGATTACCCGTCGGGGCACCGATGCCAACCTACTCCTATCAGTGCAGCGCTTGTGGCCATGCCTTCGAGCAGGTGCAGCGCATGTCCGACGATCCCACGAAGGTGTGCCCCTCGTGCGGGGTTGAGGCCGTGCGCCGGCTCATCAACTCCGCCAACTTCATCCTGAAGGGCTCCGGCTGGTACGCCGACGCGTACAGCGGCGGCTCGAACAAGAAGTCCGACAGCGGCACCGGGTCGAAGGTCGGCGCCACCCCGGCCGCCACGCCCGCCGCGACCGGCGAGGGCGGCGCGAGCGCCCCGAGCACCACCACCGGCGGCAGCAGCGGCGACAGCGGGTCGAGCAGCGCCCCGGCCGCCGCCCCGGCTCCTCCCCCCACCACGAAGGCGTAGCTGAGCGATGGCTCTGCTCAACGCAGAGTAGAAGACGCTGCTCAACGACTATCGCGAGTACCACGACGACCCCATCTGCGAGGCGACGCACCTCGCGGGCATCCCGATGACGGCAAGCGCGCCTGAGCGGCCCTGCGAGCGGCTCGCCGCTTGACCTCTGGTAGGTTGTCGGCCGATGGCCGACTCACCCTCCCCCCTCCCCCGCACCCAGAGCGCACACTTCGGCGCGCCGTCGTTGATCGTGAAGGACCTCGACCTTCACACGAGGGGCTTCCTCGCGTTGATCATGGGCGCGATCAAGGAGTGGAACAGCGACATGCCGACGGTCGACCGGGTGCGCCCGCCGTCGAGCTGGGGCCCGACGGAACTCCAGACGCTGCCCTTCGGCGCTCCGAACCAGCGGATCAAGCTCCCCATCCTCGATGAGGACTGGTCGGTCCCCTTCTTGAAGCGATGGAAGCGGAAGTTCGGCCTGGCCGTGCTGCGCAGTGGGTACCTCTTCCCGGTGAGGGACCGCGCCGAGGAGTGGAAGAGCGTCGCGGTGGCGCGCGACACCTTCCAGGAGGTGCTGCCGCTCGGGGCGTACATGGCCCGGCCGTATCACCGCTGGGAGGAGATGAGCTCGGACGCGGCGATGTCCCGGCTGGCCTTCGCCGGGCTCGGCGCGCTCCGGCTGATGCCGTACAAACCCTCTGTCGAGGACGAGCTGACGATCCTCGACGGCGCGGCGTGGCAGCACGACCTCACGTTCCTCTCCAGGTACGAGGTCCGGGAGGGCTTCGAGAAGTACGGCGCCAGGGCGATCTTCAACGCGGACCAGAAGCCCATCGCCATCTACTGGTGTGGCGGTCAGGGGGCGGACGGGAGCGAGCGGCCCACCTGGGTGTTTGCCAAGAACGGCGGCGCCGAGTGGGAGCACGCGAAGTGGGCCTGGCGCTGCTCGCTGATGGTCGGCTCCACCGTGGCCGACCACCTCGTCGGCGTGCACTGGCTGATCGGCAACTACGTGACCACGGCGGCGCGCGTCAGCCTCCCGCCGACCCACTACCTCCGGCTGCTGCTCAAGCCCTTCACCTGGCGGACGATCACCATCAACTTCGGGGCCTCGGAGACCCTGTGTCCGAAGTACGGCTTCGTGCACCGCGCCAGCGCGCTCACGTACGAGTCGCTCACGCAGGCCTTCGGCGACGCGGTGGGGCTGCTGGAGTTTCACACCGTGCCCGAGCTGGTGCGGCGCAAGGGCTACGAGCCCGACGAGCTCGTGGAGAAGGAGGGCGTCGACCCGGCGGAGACCGTGGACCGGTTCCCGTGGCTGGCCGACGCGCTCGCGCTCTACAAGGTAATCCGCGCGTTCGTGGAGGATTACATCGGACAGTATTCCAAGGACGCGCCGGTCGAGGACGACGCGGCCATCATGGAGTTCTGGCGGTACCTCTACACCGCGCCGGCGACGGTGAAGTTCCCGGATCGGTCGAGCAAGGACGCGCTCATCGATGTGCTCGCGCAGTTCATCTGGAGCGTGACCGGGCTGCACGAGGCCGTCGGCACGGTGAACGAGTACGTCGTCGACCCGACCTTCATGGGAACGAAGATCCGCCCGGGGAAGCAGATGGCGGACATCCAGGCGTCCATGCAGTACCTGCTGGTGATGGCGCTCACCGGCCTCGGGATGCCGCGGCTGATGGACGTCGGCGACGCCGCCGGGGTCTTCGACGTCGACCACCGCGGCAAGCAGGCCTTCCGGCGCTTCCACGACGCGCTCCAGGCGCTGTCCGAGCAGAACGACGCCGCCAACCGGCGGCGCATGGCGCACCCGACGCGCCCGTGGCCCTGCGAGACCTTCAACCCGAAGAACCTGGAGACGGGCGTCAGCATCTGACGCCGCGCTACCCCCGGATCCAGTCGAACCTGCTCGGCCGGACGCCGTCGAAGGCGTCGACGTCGGGCTCGGGCCACGGGGAGAGCCGCCAGTCCGTCGAGCGGCCGAGGGCGGCGGCGAGCGTCTTCCAGAGCCTCTTCCCCACGTCGCCGCCGGCGCACCCGTAGGCGTTCTTCCCGCCGGGGGACGGGCCGAAGGCGCGGACGCGCTCGCGCAGCGACCGTCGGACCGCGCCGCGCTGGCGGGCCCTCTCGACCTCGACGTCGTCGCGGAGGTAGCGCTCCGGGTCGAAGACCGACGCGTCGTCGCCCCACACCGTCGGGTCCTGGCGGGCGACGGTGGCGACCAGGCAGAGCGTGGTGCCCTGCTCGATGTGCACCGTCCTGGCGGGCTCGCCCGGGGGCGTGCTGATCGGCAGGTCGATCGCCCGCATCGCGCGGCGGTAGTAGTGACGCGGTCGTCCGAACAGCCGCATCGACTCCAGGAAGAAGGCATCGAGGAAGGGGAGCGCGTCGAGCTTCGCGAGGGTGCCGCGGAGGTCGCTGAGGTCCTGCATGGACCGGTGAAAGCCGTCGAGCTCGCGCGCGAGGCTGGCGCGCGTGACGGCGTCGACGGAGAGCTGGGCCAGCGCGGGGTGCAGGGTCGACCAGGCGCCGCCGGTGGCGTTGAAGCTCGCCGCGAACATCAGGTGCGCCGGGAGGTGCTCCTCCCGCACCCGGCCCTCGACGACGACCTTCAGGTTCTTGAAGACCTCCTGGTACGGAGCACTCCTCCGGATCTTCTCCATCCACTCGTCGCCGTACGCGCGATGCACCGAGGCGCGACCGTTGGTGAGCAGGCCCTCCAGGCCCGACGCCCCGCGGGCGACGACGTTCGCGAGGAAGCGGTCGGACCGGAGCCCGAAGCAGGCCTTGATCCAGCCCTGTGCCCCGGCGCCCGGGGGGCCCGGGGTGAGGTCGAACAGCCACTCGAAGGCGATGCCCGCCGCGGCCTCGTGGATCGCGTGCTGGAAGTTCACCCGCTCCCCGCGGGCCGCCCGACGGAGCATCGGGATGCCGTAGTTCAAGACCTTCAGGCAGGCCGGCTCGAAGTGCGAAGCGCGCCGCTTCATCGCCTCGACCACCACCTCCCTCGCGGGGCCGTGGTTGCCGGCGTGGCCCATAAGCGCCGGGACCACGCCGCCGAGCATGTCCACATTGAACGCGAGCCCGCCGAAGCCCGGATCGCCCTCGAGGCGATCGAGCTCCTCGGGGGGCGCGTCGAAGACGTAGTCGAGGCCCGCCATGTCGGTGATGAAGGTGCTCTCGATGCCCGGGTGGGCCTTGAACACGGGCGACTGATGCGTGAAGCGCAGCTCCCTGGTGTAGTCGTCGCAATCCTCGACGAACCTCATCACCTGCCTGAACGGGCCCAACGAGAAGTGGGAGCACCAGTCACCAGGGATGACCTTGACCTTGGGTTCGTCCGCCATGGATCGACCGTAGTATCACGAGCGCCCGCGCGGCCGCCTCACCCCGCCAGCCACCCGCAGAGCAGCGAGGCTGCGGCCAGGGCCACGGCCACGGCGTAGCCCGCCCGCGACGCGCGCAGCGCCGCGGCCAGGGTGAGCCCGCACGACGCCAGCAGCAGGTCGACTGCGCGGTCGAGCCACGCGCCCTTCGCCTGCGACGCGATGAACACCACCCGCCGCACGTCGGCCTCCCAGAGGCTCCGGGTGCCCAGCACCGCCGCGAGCGCGCCCACCGCGCCCACCACAGCCAGCGCCCGCGACCACCGCGCCGGGAAGCGCGCGGCGAGCGCGGCCGCGGCGAGCACCGCCAGCGTCGGCGCTAGCGGGATCACCGCCACGGCCACAGCCCCGCCACCGCCCCGAGGGCGCCCACCGCCAGCGCCGCGCGGAGGCTGCGGTCGTCGCGCAGCCGCCGCCACCGGCGCGCGAGCGCGGTGAGGGCCACGGCCAGCGCCAGGGTGAGGTACGCCGCGATCAGGGCGCGCTGGAGGAAGGGCGAGCGCTCGGCCCACACCACCATCGCCGGGTCGGGCTCGGGGTGCGTCGCGCGCTCGACCAGCGCCACCAGCGTGCGCGTCAACGGCGACGCCGCCAGCGCCAGCGAGAGCCCCACGGCCCAGGGCGGCGCGCTCACGGCGACGCGTCGGCCGCGCGGTGGGCGATCACCCGCGGGCACTCCGGGTCGGGCGCGAAGCCGTGACCCAGGTGGCGGCTCACCACCTTGCAGCCGCCCCGGCAGACGGCGCGCAGCGGGCACGACGCGCAGGGCTCCGGTGGGGCGGCCGCGAAGGCCCGGAAGCCCGCGATCCCCTCGGCGCCGGGCGCGTCGTCGAAGCTGCACCCGCCCGCGGTGCCGTCGCGGCGCACCGACCCGAGGTGGCCCCCCGCCTCGCAGCCGAAGACCCCGAAGCGCGCCAGCGTCGCCGCGTCGGGGAGCGACCGTGACACCAGCGGCACCAGCGCGCAGTCGACCCGCACCGAGAAGCCCTCGCCCAGCGTGGGGGCCAGCGCGCGGAGGGTCTCGCCGAGGGCGTCGCACTGCGCGGGGGTGAGCCGGCGGGCGAGGTAGTCGAGCGAGGCCGCGCGGCCCGCGGGCTTGTAGCGCAGCAGCTGCAGCTCGCGCGCGCCGAGGGCGCGGACGTGCTCGACGGTGGCCGCGAGGCCGTCGACGTTCTGCCGGGTGAGCACGTGGTTGATGCCCACCGCCACGCCCGCGGCGCGCAGCGTGGCGATGGCCCGCTCGGCCACCGCGACGCCGTCGAAGCCGCGCACCGCCGCGTAGCCGCCGCCCACGCCGTCGTGGGAGACGTTCACCTGCGCGAAGGACCCGAGCGCCCGCGCCCGCGCCGCCGTGAGCCCGTAGCCGCTGGTGGTGACCACGGGCGTGAGGCCCAGCGCGCGGGCCTCGTCGGCGAGGGCGCCGAGGTCGTCGCGCAGCAGCGGCTCGCCGCCCCCGAAGGCGACCGTGAACACCCCGGCGGCGCGCAGGTCGTGCAGGGTCTTACGAAGCTGTGTAAACGGGACGTGATCGCCGTCGTGCGTGGCGGACTGGTAGCACCCGGCGCAGTCGACGGGGCAGCGCGCGGTGACGGCGACGTGCACCTCCAGCGGGCCCGGGACGTGGTCGGGCGCGAAGGCGGCGGGCGGGAGCCCGAGGCGGTCGGCGAGGCGGCGGTCGACGGCGACGAGGGTGTCGTCCCCGAGGCGGACCCAGGCGCCGAAGGGCTCGCGGCGCGCGCGGGTGACGGCGGCGCTCACGGCGCTTCGGGGCTGGGCGGGGAAAGGGTCGCGGGCTCGTCGGGGTCGGCCTCGCCGTCGTCGTCCTTCGGGTCGAGCGCGGCGGCCACGGCGGCGAGGATGGCCGTGCCCACCGTGGCCGAGAGGAAGAGCATCTCCACGGCGCTGCCGATGGACGAGCAGTTGGCGCCCGGGCCGCGGCGCACCACCAGCACGCCGTCGTCGGCGACGGGGGTCTCCGCGGGGTCGCTCATGGCGCGGGGAGCACCTCGACGTCGAGCACGGCCTCGCCCACGTCGCTGTTGTTGGCGCTGCGCGCGCACACCGTGTAGCGCCCCGCCCGCAGGTCGCGCGCGACCGAGAAGGCCGGGCTGTCGGCGAGCGTCCCGTCGACCAGGGGGCAGCCGAAGGCGCCGTTGGCGTTGGCGGTGATGAGCAGCCGGCCGCCGGGGTCGAAGAGGTCGAGGGTGAGGGCGGTGTTGGGGCAGAGCCCGTCGGCGCCCGCGGCGCGCGCGACGAACCGGGCGCCCGCGGCGGCCTCGACGGACACGCAGTCGATGTCGCCCGACGGGAGGGTGATCCGCACCGAGGCCGACGCGCCCGCGAGGGGCTGCGAGAGGCTCGCGCGGTCGTTGGGCTCGACCTCCGCGGAGGCCGTGATGCAGCGCCCGGCGTTGAAGCCCGCGGCGTGGCAGACCTGCCCCGCGGCGCAGCCGAGCGCGAGGGTGCGCGGGTCGCAGGCCCCCGCGTCGCCGTCGGCCTGGCAGACGCCCGCGCCGGTGGCGGTGCTGCACCGGAGGGGGGTGTCGCAGCGGGCGCCCGCGCTGCGGCAGG
>CAIOSS010000949.1 GCA_903860995.1 uncultured delta proteobacterium
CGCCGCGCGGCCGGCGCTGGAGGCGGCCCGGGCGGTGGCCTGGAGCGCGCGGCTGGCGGACGGGCTCTCGCTCGCGCTGCAGGTCGCCCGCGGCGCGGCGGAACCTTGACCCCGGCGGCGGGAGGGTGTCATTCCCGGCCGCCAATGGAAGCGCAAGAGAGCAACGTGGCGACGGCGGCGGAAGAGGCGATGCCCCTGGAGGCGATCCTGAAGCGCCTCGACGAGGTGGTGCTCCAGCTGGAGAAGGGCGACCTGGCCCTCGAGGAGTCGCTGCGGGTCTTCGAGGAGGGCGTGCGGCTCACCCGGGCCGGGCAGCGCAGGCTCGACGCGGCGGAGAAGCGGGTCGATCAGCTGGTGACGGGCGAAGGGGGCGAGACGGTGCTCCAGCCCATGAGCCGGGGCTGACCTCCGGGCGTCGTCCTGTGGGCTTCGATCCACAGCAAAGACGGCCTGTCCCGAGTCTGGACGTTTCGAGAACGCGGGTGGTATGACCGCGCCGCCGCGAAGGCGGTGTTGGATTTCGGCGGGCCTCGTGACGAGCACGAGCGCGGGATTCCCGATGGCTTAGGTGGAGGAGACACGACGATGCGGCACTCTCGATGGTTGGCTTTGATCCTCGTGGCGCAGGCGGTTGCGCTGCCCATGACGGCCCTCGCGCAGACCCCGCCGTCGGGCGGTCGCTCCGCGGCGTCGTCTGACGAGGAGGGCGAGGAGGGCGACGAGGAGGAGGGCGACGAGGAGGAAGCCCCCGCCGCCGGCACCCCCGCCCGCGTCGCCACGCCGACCCCCGCCGCCACGCCGATCCCCGCCGCCACGCCCGAGCAGCCCGGCACCCCGGAGACCGACGAGGCCCGGCGCACCCGGATGCTCTCGCGCTTCTCCTCCCTCGACGGCTCCATCGGCCTCCTGCACACCCGCGCGGCGCAGACGGGCGCGGCGGGCTCGTTCCGCTTCGGGCTCATCGGCGAGTACTACGGCGCGTCGGAGTTCCTCCGCCCCGCAGGCCTCGCGGGCACCGCGGCGGTCGGCACGGACACCGCGCAGCACGTCGGCGGCACCGCCACCCTGTCGTATTCGCCGCTCGATTTCCTCGAGATCTTCGCGTCCATCCGCGCGTACGCCAACGCCAACGACCGCGAGCGCCCGAGCCTCTTCCAGGTGCTCGGCGACACCACCTTCGGTGTGAAGGGCGCGGCCCGCGTCTGGCGCGGCCTCTACGTCGGCGGCTTCGCGTCGCTCTACCTGCTCAACCGCTCGGGGGATATCGGCCTCCTCGGCGGCTCGACCAGCGCCAACTTCGGCGTGCTCAGCACCATCGACCTCCGCGACTTCGGCGCCAGCGTGCCGCTGCGCTTCCACCTCAACGCCCACTACTACCTCGACAACAGCGCCGCGATCGTGTCGCCCACCGAGGAGCGTCGCCGCGCCGCCCAGCCGGGCTACGACGCCGCGCGCTGCGCCTCCGGGGCCATCGACCCGACGTGCTTCCTCGAGGTGTCGCGCATCGAGCGCCACGCGCTCGGCATCAACCGCGTCGATCAGTTCGGCATCAACCTCGCCGCGGAGGCAGAGCTCCCGTGGGTGCGGCCCTTCCTTGAGTGGTCCGTGGGTGTGCCGGTCAACCGCCAAAGTTACTCCTGCTTCGAGCCGGGCACGGGCATGTCCGGCCCCGGCGGTGCCGCCGACGACGACGCCTGCCTCGCCCGCGAAGGCTTCTCGTCGATGCCCTCGCGCTTGACCATTGGCGCCCGGGTGCTCCCGCCGGTCCGCGGCCTCGCCGCGCTCCTGGCCTTCGACATCGCCACCAGCGGGAGCTCCACCTTCGTCCGTGAGCTCGCCCCGACGCCCCCGTGGCAGCTCTACTTCGGCGCGTCCTTCGCGTACGACATCCACCCCCCGGTGCAGCGCGTCGAGGTCCCCGGGCCGGAGCGCGTGACCACCCGAGAGGTTGACCGCACCCCGCCGGGCGGCCACGTGGTCGGCATGGTGCGCGACGCCGAGAGCCACAACGCCGTCGGCGGCGCGATCGTCAACTTCGCCGGCCACCCCGAGCTGCACATCCTCGCGACCGCCCCCGACGGTCGCTTCCGCTCCGGGCACCTCGTGCCGGGCGAGTACCGCCTCGCGGTCACCGCGCCGGAGTTCAACCCCGGGGAGTGCACCTTCATCGTACCCGCGCCGACGCCGGTCCCGGAGGGCTCGACCGACCCCGCGGCCAACGCCGACCCCGAGGTCAACGTCAACTGCGACATCCGGCCGATGCCCCGCCGCGGCGGGCTCGCCATCCACCTCGTGTCGTCGCAGGGCGGCGCCAACGTCGCCAACGCCAACGTGGTGCTCACGCCCGCGCCGGGTCTCGACGTCCCGACGGGCCAGCAGGCGCCCACCGAGCGCACCCTCACCACCGACGACCAGGGTCGCATCACCGCCGAGGAACTCCTCGCGGGCCCGTACATGGTGCGCGTCGAGTCGAGCGACCGGCACATGGGCTCGACCGCCCAGCAGGCCACCGTCGAGCCGCGCGCCAACCGCGCGGTGGAGGTCACCGTCACCCGCCGCCCGGCGCGCCCCTCGGTCGCCATCCGCGGCAACATCCTGGCGATCATGCGCCAGGTGCACTTCCAGACCAACTCGGCGGAGATCCTCCCGGACTCCAGCACGCTGCTGGAGGAGATCGCCGACACCCTCAACCGCCACCCCGAGATTACCGCCGTGGAGATCCAGGGCCACACCGACAACGTCGGCACCCCGGCCGGCAACACGACCCTCTCGCAGAGCCGCGCCGTAGCGGTTCGCGAGACCCTCATCCGCCTCGGCGTCGCGGCGGACAAGGTCACCGCGCGCGGCTTCGGACAGGGCCGCCCGCTCCGCCCCAACCTCACCGCGGTCGGCCGCACGGCCAACCGTCGCGTGGAGTTCCACCTCACGCGCACCCCCGCCGCCGCCGCCCCCCGCCGCTGATGCGTTCGCGCGCGATCGCCCTGGTCGCGCTGCTCGCCCTCTCCTGTAGCGCCGCCGCGCCGCCGCCCCGACCCTCCGTACCCCGCACCCCCGACGTCGCCGGGACACCCGCCGTGGTGACCCCGGACGCCGCGTCTGCCCCTCCGCCCGACGCGCGCGTCGTCGTGGCGGGCGCCTTCGCCGGACTCCAGGCGGTCTCCGCCGACGCTGCCCCGTGGGTCCCCCCCGCGGTGCTCGGCGCGGTGCTGCGGGCCTCCGGCGAACTCCCACTCCCCGGCGCCCCCGAGCGCCAGGACGACCGCGTGACCTGGACGCTACTCCTCCCGGCGAGCGCGTCCGCCACCGCGGCAGCGTCGGCCTGCGCGGCGGTCACGGCCGACCCCTGCGTCGCCTGCGCCAGCGACCGCGTCGAGCACGTCGGGCGCCTGCGCGACCGCGTCGTCGTGGGCTGGCGCGAGCCCGCCGCGCCGTCGGCGGTCTCCCGCTACCAGCCGCTGCGCGCGCTCTCGCGGCTGGCGCGCAGGGTGTGCCTCGTGTCGGCGCAGCAGACCGCCGAGACCCTCGACCTCATTGTGCGCGCCGACGACGCGCCCGCGCTGGGAGAGACCCTCGCGCTGCTCACGGTGTCACCGGGGCTGCGCGCGCTCATCACGGTGCGCGTCGAGCCGCAGGGCGAGGCGCTGCTGGCGACGCTCTCCTGGCCCTCCGGGCGGGCGACCACCGCCGACCTCGGCGACGACCCGTGGCCGATGCGCTGCAACGGCGCCACGGAGATCGGCGCGACGCTGCCGCCGGGCACGCTGCCGGTCGCGCGAACCTTCGTGGCGGGCGCGCGCGCGCAGGGGGCCGTGCTCACGGCCGGGCGCGCCGCGTGGGTGGTGACTCTCGGCGACCGGGTGGCGCGGGCGACGGTGCGCGCGGTCGACGCGGCGGGGGTGACGCTTCAGCCGCCCGGGGTGGCGCGTCCGGTGCGGCTGCGCTGGCGGCCCTGAGCGACCCAGAGCG
>CAIOSS010000950.1 GCA_903860995.1 uncultured delta proteobacterium
CGGCTACGACGGCGGGCGCCGCAGGGGCCGGCGGCGGTTCGGGCGCGGCTACGATGGCGGGCGGCGGAGGGGCCGTGGGCTCGGCCGCCGGGGGCGGAGTCGCGGGGGGAACGATCGTCGCGGGCTCGGCGATCGGGGCCGGGGCCGGGGCCGGGGCCGGGGTGGTGCTGTTGGCGAAGCCGACGAAGAGGGCGCCCGCGAGGAGCATTCCGCCTCCGACGATCGCCCAGACCTTGGTGTTGCCGCGCTTCGGGGCCTCGAAGGCGTCGTCCGAGGCGCGCTTCGCGACCGGCGGGCGCATCGACGGCGGGCGGCGGGCAGGGGCCTCGCTCACCTTCGTCGAGCCGGACATCATGGACGCCTCGACGGGCACCACGCCGGGACGGGTGACCGTCAGCGCGGGCGCCGCGATGGCGGGCGCGGCCTCGGCGCTGGCGGCGACGAGCATCGAGCTGACCGCGGCGCTTGGGGCCACGAAGGCGCCGACGGTGACGGCCGAGGGGGGCGGAGCGGAGAGGGGCGCGGCGTCGAGGCCAAGCTCCCAGCTCGGGGAGATGGCCAGGGCGGCCCGCTCGAAGTCGTCGTCGCTCATCGTGCCCTGCCGCCAGACGGGTTGTTCCGAGGGGCGGTGCGTCGATTCATCCAGCGCAGTCATCAAAATTTGGCCTCACCCGGTGGGTCGCGCGCCGCCAACGCTAGCGCCTCGACTTCCGAGGCGCAACGGAACGTCACGCCGGTCGGATCGTGATCAGCGCGACACTCGATCCGCAGGAGGACGGCACCGGGGTCGCAAAAATCAGATGCCCGCTCCGACTCTCGGACGCGCGCCGACCTTTGGATTGCACGACACGCTGCATCTGGTCATCGCGTGGGGTCGGGTCTAGAGTCCGCGCGCTTCGGCGCCCGAGGGGCGTCGAACGCCTGCCCTGCCGCATATCCCAGCCATCGTGAGCAACGTCACAACCAGGTCTTACTCTCCTGCCGACCGCTTGGCGATGTCGTGCGCCGTGGCCGCGGCGCACGAGGGTTCACCCTCTCCCAACCCCCCCGTCGGCGCCGTCGTCGTGCGCGAGGGGACCCTCCTCGGCACCGGGCACCACCGGCGGGCGGGCGATGAGCACGCCGAGGTCATGGCCCTGCGCGAGGCGGGCGAGCGCGCGCGCGGCGCTACGTTGTACGTCACCCTCGAGCCCTGCAACCACCACGGCCGCACGGCCCCGTGCACCGAGGCGCTGCTGCGCGCGGGCGTGGCGCGGGTGGTGTTCGCGGTGCCCGACCCCAACCCTCACGTGCGCGGGCACGGCCGCGAGATGCTCCGCGCCGCCGGGGTGATCGTCGACGAGGGCTTCGCCGAGGAGACCCAGCGCGAGGCCGAGCACGTCATCGCGCCGTGGACGCGCTTCATCACGGCGGGCAGGGCCCACGTCACGCTCAAGGTCGCCATGTCGCTCGACGGCTCCATCGCCACGCGCGGCGGCGAGAGCCGCTGGATCACCTCGCCCGAGGCGCGGCGCGACGGCCACCTCCTGCGCGCCCGATGCGACGCCGTGCTGGTCGGCAGCGGGACGGTGCTCGCCGATGATCCGCTGCTCACGGTGCGCGACGTGCCTGCCGGGCGGACGCCGGCGAGGGTGGTGGTCTCCCGCGACGCCAACCTCCTGCTCGGCTCGCAGCTGGTGGCCACGGCGAGGGAGACCCGCACCTGGGTGCTCTGCGTGGCCGACGCCGACGAGGCCCGGCGGCTCGCGCTCGACGCAGCGGGCGTGCGGGTGATCCCGGTGGCGAGCGGCCCGGACGGGGCGGTCGACCTCGCGGCGGGGCTGCGCGCGCTCGCGCTCGAGGGCGTGGTGTCGGTGCTCTGCGAGGGCGGCGGCGGGCTGCACGGGCGGCTACGCGACGCGGGCCTGGTCGACCGGGTGGTGTGCTACGTGGCGCCGATGCTGATGGGCGGAGGGCTGCGGGCGATCGGCGGCGAAGGGGCCCGCGGGCTCGCGGACGTGACGCGGCTGCACGACTGGACGGTGCGCGCGGTCGGGCCCGACCTGCGCATCGAGGCGGAGGTTCGCTGACATGTTCACCGGGATCATTCAGGCCGTCGGAAGCCTTCGGAGCGTGGAGCGCCGCGGGGCGTCGGCGTGGTTGGGCGTGGGGTGCCCCTTCGCGAAGCTGGAGCTCGGCGAGAGCGTGGCCGTGGACGGGGTGTGCCTCACGGTGGTGCGGGTGATCGACGGGGGCTTCACCGCCGACGCGAGCGCCGAGACCCTGGCGCGCACGACCCTGGGCGAGCGCTCGATGGGCGCGCGGGTGAACCTCGAGCGGGCCCTCGCGCTGGGCGACCGGATGGGCGGGCACATCGTGTCGGGGCACGTCGACGGCGTGGGCGAGCTGGCGCGCCGCGAGCAGGTGGAGAGCTCCGAGCGGGTGGTGTTCCGCGCGCCGCGGGAGGTGCTGCGCTACGTGGCCGAGAAGGGGAGCGTGGCCATCGATGGCGTGAGCCTGACGGTCAACGCGGTCTCGGCGGAGGGCTTCGAGGTGATGCTGGTGCCCTTCACGCAGGGGGCGACGACGCTGCCCGAGCGGCGCGCGGGCGACCGGGTCAACCTGGAGGTCGACGTGATCGCGCGATACGTGGCGCGGGCGTTGACCTGGGAGCGGGAGGCGCCAGATCCCGGCGCGGCGGCGGCGGGGACAGACGCGCGGTGGCGAGCGCTGCTCGATGGATTCGGGAAGGGACAGTGACGACGATGCTCGAAGGAACCGCAGAGTCACGGGTGCGCGAGGCGGTGGACGCGATCCGCGCGGGGCGCATGGTGATCCTCACGGACGACGAGGACCGCGAGAACGAGGGCGACCTCGTGCTGGCCGCGGAGCTCGTGACCCCGGAGGCGATCAACTTCATGGCGAAGCACGCCCGGGGGCTGATCTGCCTCACGCTCACCGAGGAGCACATCGAGCGGCTGCGACTGCCGATGATGGTCGAGAAGAACAAGGCCTCCCTGGGGACGGCCTTCACGGTGAGCGTCGAGGCCCGCGAGGGGGTCTCGACGGGCATCTCCGCGGCCGACCGGGCGCACACCATCCGGGTGGCCGTGGCGCCCCACGCGAAGCCCGACGACCTGGTGTCCCCGGGGCACATCTTCCCGCTGCGGGCCCGTCCGGGGGGCGTGCTCCAGCGTACCGGGCAGACCGAAGGGAGCGTCGACCTCGCGGTGCTCGCGGGCCTGCACCCGTCGGGGGTGATCTGCGAGATCATGAACGACGACGGCACCATGGCCCGGATGCCCGAGCTCGTGGCCTTCTCGCGCGAGCACCGGGTGCCGCTGGTCACCATCGAGGACCTGATCCAGTACCGGCTGCGCACCGACCGCCTGGTGCGGCGGGTGAGCTCGGTGCGGTTCACCCCGCGGGGCATGACGAAGCCCTGGGAGGCGCACGTCTTCGAGGCCTCGGTGGAGGCGGGGCGGCAGTTCCTGGCGCTGGTTCACGGCGAGCCGACGGCCGAGCAGCCGACGCTGGTGCGCATGCACCCCGGGGCGGTCTTCGCCGACCTCTTCGCGCCGTCGCAGACGACCGAGGGCAAGGCCATCGTAGGCGGCGGGGCCTACCTCGCGGAGGCGATGCACCGGATGGAGCGCGAGGGCGCCGGGGTGGTGGTCTACGTCCCGCCGCGGCACTTCGACCTGCAGGACGACCTGCGCATCCTCACGGGCGAGGCGCCGACGCGCACCCACGACCTGGCCAGCAACGGCTCGCCCGCGCAGCGCGAGCACGGCATGGGCGCGCAGGTGCTCCGCACGCTGGGCCTGTGCAAGATCCGGCTGATGACCAACAACCCGCGGCGCCTCGTGGGGCTCAGCGCGTACGACCTGGAGGTCGTCGAGCGCGTGTCCCTCGGCGACTGAGCAGGTCACGGAGATCCCCCCCGAGCTGGGGGGGGGGCAGTGCCCCCGCGGGGGGTAAGCCGTCAGGGGACGAAGCGGATCGCGCGCGTGGTGCTGACCGCGGTCGCGTCGTTGAAGGAGTGCTGGCGCCCGGACGACCCGTCCGGGGACTCGATGCCGACGGTGGCCGAGGCCCCCGCAGCGCGCGGCGCGTCGGCGCCTGCGGTGATGGCGCAGTGGTGCACCTCGATGGCCCCGGCGCCCTCGAAGAGCTTCACCTGGAAGGTGAGGCGAGCGCGGTCGTCGCCGTAGAACGCGAACTGCGTCCACTGGACCACGAAGCGGCGGTCGGGCGCGGCGCCGAGCGTGCGGGTCACCACGCGGGACCCGGCGACGGCGATGAGGTCGTCCCATAGCGCGGCGACGAAGCCGTTGGGCGCGGCGCGGCTGGGAATCGTGGCGTTGTCGAACGAGCTGCTGGGCATCGCCCCGGTGATGGTCGGGAACAGCTGCAACAACCCGTTCGACGAGACGCTGTACTCCAGCATGCGCTGCCCGAAGAAGGTCAGCGGGAACGGCAGGTCGAGCGCCGCGGAGACGGTGTCGTCGCCGGTGACGCTCGTGAGCTCCGCCCCGCCGGTCATGTCGTCGCAGGCCGTCACCACGACGGACTGCTGGTACTGGCGCGCGATGGACACCTCGAGATCGAAGAGCCCGTTGGTCGCGTTGGTGGCGCCGCCCACCGCGAGCAGCACGGCCTGATCGGCGGCGCCGTTGTTGGTGTAGACGCCGCTCTCGGCCGCGCGCGCCGCGCCGACGTTCGCGCTCGCGAGGCACGACGTGGCGCCGCACGCGGGCAGCACCCGCACCACCGCGTCCATCGCCCCGAGCGGCGTCGCGCGGGCGCTCAAGGTCTGGCCCGCGGGCACCACCGCGCGGTACCAGAGCGCCGTCCCGGTTGCGCCCGGGAGGCACGCACCGGTGGCGTTGTCGCTCGCGGCGGCGGCGTTCTGGTTGGCGAGCCGCGCCCCGTTGGCGACCGTGGTCGCGGCGGCGCAGGTCACGTTGGCGGGCGCCGGGATGATCGTCGCGGTCACGTCGAAGCGGCCGCCGTTGGAAGGGTCCTGCGACCCCACGGCGACCAGGATGTCGCGCGCCGTGGCGCCGGGGTTCGCCCAGGTGAGGGTCTCGCCCTGGTCGGCGCCCGCGGTGTTGGACGACGCCACGCACGCCCGCGAGTCGCAGGCGTCGAGCGCGCGGACCACGGGGTTCCAGCCGCCGCGCGGCGTCGCGGTGACCAGCGCCGTCGCGCGCGCCGGGACGCTCACCCGATAGAAGAGCGCCGCCCCCTGCGCCTCGGGGACGCAGATGTCGCCGAGCCGCGCCGAGGCCAGCGACGCGTCCTCGCCGGTCACCGCCACCCCGTCGTTGAGCGCACGCGCCGCGGCGCACGAGGCGTTGCCTGGGGCCGCCGGGGCTGCCTCGAAGGCGACCGCGAGGGAGAACGCTCCGCCGGTGGTGCCCGAGGTGCTGGCGACCGAGACCGCGAGGTCGACGGGGCTCGCCGTGCGATTGTCGTAGCGGGCCACCGAGGCGGCGCCCGCCATCGGTGAGGTCGCGGCGGCGAGGCATGTGGTGGCGGTGCACCCCGAGCGCGCGCGCACGACGGCCGACCACGCGGGCGCGCCGGACGGCGTCGCGCTCACGACGGCGCGCTGCCCCGCGGGGACCCGCACCGTGTAGAAGAGCTGCGGCCCCCAGGAGCCGCCCAGGCAGGCCGTGCCCGCCGCGCCGCCGGAGGTGGTGTCGCCCATCACCGGCGCCCCGGCTGCGAGGGGAGCGCCCGCCGCGCACTCCGCGTTGGGCGCGGGCGAGTACGAGCGGACGTCGAGCGAGTAGGCGCCGCCCGTCCCGGTCGTGCCGCCGAACTGATCGACGAGCACGGTGTAGTCACCCGGGTCGAGCACCTGCCGCAGGTACGCGTTGTTGCCACCGGGCACGTCGTCGTTGCACGCGACCTCGCTCGTGGGATCGGCGCAGACGCGGCGGATGGAGAGCACGGAGTCGAAGGGCGCGGTCACGGCGAGCTGCACCCCCGTGCGGGCGGCGACCCGGAGGGGATAGACGTGCTCGGGGCCCCCGGACTGCGCGCACATGGCCGTGAGCCGCCCGGCGCCGGAGGTGGTGCCCATCGCCCGGTCGGCGGGGAGCGAGAGGGCGCGCTGCAGCGGGACGCCGCAGCTCGACACAGGCACATCCACGGGCGGCGCCGGGAGGTCATCGGGCGGGGCGGGCGCGTCGGTCGGCGACGGGACGTCGTCGGGCGGAAACGGGACGTCCTCGAGGGTGACCGGCTTGTCGGGCAGCGCCACCACGTCGTCGGAGGTCGCGTCGGGCGCGACGCCGCCGTCCTCGGGGACGACCTTGCCGGCGTCGGTCCCGGTGTCGACCGCCGCCGCGTCCATGGCGGGTCGGTCGATCGGTGCAGCGTCGACCGGGGGCGAGTCCAAAAGGCCCCCGCCATCGATCGCGAAGGATCCATCCAGCGCCGGGGCGCCGCTGATCACGGTGGGGGCGCACGACGTAACCACGCCCACGAACAGGACCTTCCAAGCCCGCGTACGGGCTGCATGTTCAGACATCCCGCAACCATATCACTACCGACCGCCGCGCCGTGCTCCGCCCGTCGCACCTCAACCGTCGGCGGGTTACCGGGTTGACCCGGTGGCCGTGTCGGTGGGATGACGCCCCCGACCCCTCCTCCCCCTGGAATACCCATGGACGTAAAGATCATCGAGGCCGACCTGATCGCCCGCGGGCTGCGCGTCGCCCTGCTCGCGAGCCGCTTCAACCACTTCATCGTCGACCGGCTGGTCGAGGGTGCGACGGACTGCTTCAAGCGCCACGGCGGCGACGACCTCACCCTCGTGCGCGCCCCGGGCGCGTGGGAGCTCCCGCTCGTCTGCCAGACGCTGGCCCGCAGCGGGCGCTTCGACGCCATCGTGGCGCTCGGGGCGGTCATCCGCGGGAGCACCCCGCACTTCGACTACGTGGCCGGCGAGGTCACCAAGGGCCTGGCGCAGGTGTCGATGGCGACGGGGGTGACGGTCACCTTCGGGGTGCTCACGGTCGACACCATCGAGCAGGCGGTCGAGCGCGCCGGGACGAAGGCGGGCAACAAGGGCTGGGAGGCCGCGGCGAGCGCGATCGAGATGGCCAACCTCCAGCGGGCGCTCAAAGCCGATGGCTTCTAGAGACGAGTCCGCGGATCTTACTAGGGTCCACGTCAATCCCGTGTGCTCCACGAGCGAAGTCACGCATATTTACAGGCGGAGCAGATGAGCAACGAAGAGCGATGGAAACCAGTCGACTCCGGAAGTCGGCGTCGTGACGAACTCCTCCGCATTTTGGACTTCATTTACGAGGCTAAGCCCCGCACGCTTGAGCAGGTGACCGAGCGAAGGAATGAAGCCGTCGCTCACGTCGCGACTGTACTTCGCATCGAACGCGAGACCGTTCGATCAAAGTACCTTGTCCAGATCGGACTGAACGGCCCTGGAGCGACCGCGAGGTTCGATGGCTTGGTATGCAGCTGGCTAACTGAAGGGAGTGATGAGTTGGAGACGCTGCTTGTTCGGCACGAGCCTCAGAAC
>CAIOSS010000951.1 GCA_903860995.1 uncultured delta proteobacterium
GTCTGCGCCGTGGGTGCGGGCGAGGTGTTCAACCTGGCTGCGCGGCGCGGCGGCGAGGGCCGCGAGGTCGTGGAGGCCCGCGTCTTCGAGGCGCCGACGGAGCGCCTCGGTGAGCTTCGTCGCCTCGAGGTCGGTGTCCTCTCCGCGAAACCCCGGGCTGAACTCGGGCTCCTCGACGGCGGCGAGGCCGGGCGCGCGGAGCAGGTGTCGGCGCGCGTCCTGGATCTCCCGTGCCGTGTCGCGCCCGATGCCGCGGATGGAGGAGAGAAGGTTCTCGGGCACGCGGGCGAGCTGCGCGGCGTTGACGATGCCGCTGCGATCGAGGGCGTTGCGGGCGCGGGCGGAGAGGCCGAGCGCGTCGAGGGCGGTGTCGGGTCGCGCGTGGGCGAACACCGCGGCGTCGGGTGCGGCGGGGAGCGGCGCGGCCGCGACGGCGGGCACGACGACGGGGGCGACGAAGCAGGCGTTCCAGGCCTGGCGCATGGCCTCGGCGCTGGCGAAGCGGTCGGCGACGTCGCGCGCGAGGCCGCGCCGGAAGAACTCCACGAGCCGGTCGCGCACGGCGGCGTCGAAGCGCTCGGCGCCGACGTTGAGCGCGTCCGCGGGTCGCACGGGACCGTCCCCGCTGCCCCAGGTCGGGCGCAGTCCGGTGAGCAATTCGTGCAGTGACATGGCGGCGCCGTAGCGGTCGGCGTGCTCGTCCCAGCGCCCTCGCGTGGCGAGAAAGGGATCGCGGTACGAGGCGGTCCCGGCGATCACCTGCTTCGCGTCGAGGCCGCTCAGGGAGAAGTCGAACAGCAGGAGGTGCCGCTTGCGCTTGCTGCCGGGTTCGAGCACGCCGAGGTTGGCGGGCTTGATGTCCCGGTGCTGCACCGCCCCTTCCTCGAGGGCTTCGAGCGCGAGGAAGAGGTCGTCGCCCCAGCGGCGCGCGTAGTCGAGGCTCTGGGCGCCTTCGCGGGCGAGGAGGTCCGCAAGGCTCTCGCCCGCGTCGTCGAGGAGCAGGGCGAAGCGCCCGCCGAGGGTGAGCCGCTCGCGCAGAGCGACGATGCGCTCGCTGCGGAGGCGCGCGAGCACGTCGGCCTCCTGGCGCAGGCGGTCTTCGTGCTCGGCGTCGAGGGCGACCTTGAGGGCGTACTTCACGCCGTCGCGCTCGACGCGAAACACCTTCGCGGTGGCGCCGCTGCCGAGGAAGCCGACGACCTTCAGGCCGTGCCCGAGGACGTCCTTGGGTCGCGCGTCGAGCGGGTCGGGCTCGCTCTTCGGCTCGACGGGTTCGGGGCGCGTGGCGGTGTCGAGGAGGTACGCGACGAAGTCCCCCGCGCTGTCGATGCGCTGCAGCGGATCGTCCTTCGTGGCGCTGGCGACGAGGTCGTCGAGGCTCATCTCGCCGGGCCGCGCGGCGGGGATGGCGAGGTCGTCGCGCACGGCGCCGAGGGAGAGGTGTCCGGCGCGGAGGAGCTCGGTGCGCTCGCGCAGCTCGGTGCCGGGGCTCTGCCCGGTGAAGATGCGATAGGCGATGGCGCCGAGGGAGAAGACGTCGCTCGCGGCGTTGGCGTGGCGCGGGTCCTGGAGCACCTCGGGGGCGCGGTAGACGAGGCTGCGGTCCGAGCTGAACGCCGTGAGGTGGTGGGTGCCGCTGCTGACGCCGGTCTGCGCGGCGACGAGGAAGTTGAGCAGGCGCGCGCTGACGGGCGCATCGGCATCGCCCTCGGCGCCGGCGTCGGTGACGCGCCGGACGAGGACGGCGCTGGGGTCGAGCCCGCGGTGGATGATGCCCTTGCGATGACAGAACGCGAGGGCGTTGCCGATCTGCTCGACGATCTCGACGCGGCGCTGGAAGGGCAGCTTCGGGTTGCGTCGGAGGAAGCTCTCGAGGTCGGTCTCGTCGGGGTAGCGATCGAAGAGGAGGCACGGCGCGCTGCCTGGTCCGTCGACGACGGAGGTCTGCATCCGCAGGATGTTGGGGTGGTCGCTGAGGGCGTTGAGCACCTCGGCTTCACGCTGCGCGGCGCGCACGAGCTGCTCGCGGCGCTCGAGCTTGCTGGCCTGCGGAACGTTGTAGACCCGCGCCCGGGCGACGCGCCCTTTGACCTGCTCGCTGTGGGCTTCGAAGTCCTGCCAGGCGGAGGTCTCGTCGAGGAGGTCGCCGAGGCGGTAGCCGGCGACGCGCTCGGCGCCCTTGGAGTTGCGGAAGCCGAGGGCGCGGAGGGCGTCGACGATGCGCGCGCCGCGCGGGGTGTCGATGACGTTGGTGGCGACGCGGGAGGTGGCGCCGGGGAAGGCGCCGTCGACGAGGGCGCGGACGAGGTTGTGGCGCGTGACGACGCAGAAGTCGGCGTTGTGGGCGGGGTCGATGGAGGCTTGCGGGTCGCTAAGGAAGACGAGGGCCTGGACGTGGGGTCGGTCGACGGTTCCGAGCTTTCGCTCGAGGGCCGAGCCGAGGACCTTGGCCTTGGTGTTGGTGAGGTTGACGGGGTTGGCGATGGTGATGGGCCGACGGCCGTCCTTCCATTGAACGTCCCAGTCGACGGAGTCGCCTTTGAAGTGGGCGGGGTGGCCTTTGATCTCGACGAGGAAGACGGCGCGCGGGGCGACGACGATGGCGTCGATCTCGTAGCGACGGCCGCTGGGTTCGACGAAGTCCTTGAGGGCGAAGAGGTGGAAGGGCGCCCGGTCGGGGAGCACCTCGGCGAGGTGCTGCACGGCGACCTGCTCGTGGTGGTGCGGCGAGGGGCTGACTTCCTGACGGGACTTGTGGAGCGTCATCCGAACGATCGCCTCCGGTGGACGTCGCAGGACCGGCAAGGCCCCCCGACGGGAGCGGAGTCTGCGTCACGACCGACGGCGGGTGGAAGGGCGAACGCGTCGATGCACCGATGCCCGGATGCCCGATGTCGATGCGCCGCGCTACTCGGGGAGGGTCAACGGCAGCGCTGCCGTCAGAAGCCCGGATACCGCGCCCACCCATCCTCTCCGTCACGGTCCTCGACCCGCGAGAAGAGATTCGCCGCTGCCGCCGATGACCCGGAGCACGGCGTCAACCGTCGCCACGCTGCCGCACGCGCAGCAGGTACACACCTTCGAGGCGCTGACACATCGCCGCCCCGTTTCGCCGTGGGTCCATCTCGAGGGTCCGTGGTCGCCTGGGCGTTCGTACTTGCGGCACCGATACTCCGGCGTTTCCGTCGTGGCTAGCACTCCAGGTGCGCGTCCGGAGCCCACGCGCAGCCAACGTGCCGCGCCCAGCCGATGTCCAGCCCGTACGCAGCCCATGCACGAGCCCGTACGCAGCCCATGTACGAGCCCATGTACGAGCCCATGTACGAGCCCATGTACGAGCCCATGCACGAGCCACTCGTGGTCAACCTGTCGCGCGCCGCGACGGCGTGCGGGACGGAGCCCACGACGCTGCGAGGGTCGGCTCGATCGTGACGTTCTGTGTGCGGGGGGGGGCCGGGAGCGGTCGGTGTTCGAGGCGGAGCGCGGCGCGTGCGCAGGTCGGGCCGAGCCGTCGGCTCACCACACCTTCCTGGGCAAGCCCAGCTTGCGCGGCCGTCGTTTGCGTCCCGAGACCTGCTGAA
>CAIOSS010000952.1 GCA_903860995.1 uncultured delta proteobacterium
GCAGGCGGGGCGACCGGCGGGCACCGACGCGCAGTCGTGGCCCACGAAGACCGCGATGGGCTGGTTGGACTCGATGGCCGTGCCCGTGAGGTCTCCAGCGCCCTCGCCGGAGAGCTGGAGCACGTCGCCGGCGTTGAGGGTGAAGGTGCGCTCCTGGCCCGCGCGCATCGCCGGCACGCTGGGTCCGGCGGAGGTGTTGCCGGTGGGGCGCACCGTGACCTCGGTGGTCTCGCCCGTGACGGCCACGATGGAGACGAAGCCCCCGACGGTGTCGCCGCTGAGCGCGTTGAACACGTTGGGCCAGGTGGAGACGAGGTAACGGCGGGTGAGCACGCCCTGCGGGAGCAGCAGCGAGGCGTCGTTGGTGAACGAGAAGTACCCTCCGGTGCGCTCGAAGGTGAGGGGGTTGAACTGGTACGCCGCGATGGGGCCGTTGCTGCGCACGTGGTACGCGCCGCCGCGCCGGATGACCGAGTTGGTCGGCCTGGCCGTCGCGTCGGGGCAGGGGCTGCCGTCGGCGCGGCAGCCGCGGTTGGCCGGGTTGAGCTGCACCAGCTCGGACACCCACGGGAGGTTGATGGTCTCGATGGCGCCCGGCGCGAGGTCGACCTCGCGGGGGGCGGTGAGGGCGCCGCCGGTGATGGTGGCTTGCACCGCGTAGCCCTGCGGGTTGGACAGCACCACGGCGAAGGAGAAGCGCGGGTCGAGCGCGGTGTTGGAGGTGACCGTGGGCCAGTAGTCGCAGCCCAGGTACGAGCGGCCGGTGGAGCTCGCCGAGCAGCGGTCGACGCACACGCCGCTGTTGCAGCTCTCGCCGCTGGCGGCGTTGCAGCTGGCGCCGTCGATCCAGCGGGCGCCGTCGGTGCTGCAGGTCTGCACCTGCTGGGGCGAGGCCGGGTTGCAGCGCGACGCGCCCGGCGTACAGGCGCGGCAGCCGACGTTGGGCACGCACGACCCGGCGGGGGCCACGCAGGCCTGGCGGTCGACGATCTGCCCCGCGGCGTCGCAGGTGTAGCGCTCGTTGCCGTTGCAGTAGACCCGGCCCTGGTCGCAGGGGCCGACGGTGCCAACGTCGCGGGACGCGGCGCCGCCGTCGCGGACGATGCGCGTGAAGCGCTGGTCGTCGGCCGAGCAGGCGGCCGTGAGGCCCAGGGCCGAGAGCGAAAGGAGGCAAATCATCGAGCGCATGGGAGGGACTTCTACCGCAGCCCGTCCACGCCCGTCCACGCGAGGCCGTTGCCCTGTGACGGCCACCACGGGCATCCTCCGGCCCGACCTCATGGACCTGCTCCTCCGCGGCGGAACCCTCGTCACCTGCGACCCCGACGACCGCGTCACGGCCGGCGCCCTCTGGATCTCCGACGGGCGCATCGCCGCGATGGGCGACGACGCCGCCGGGCGGGCGATCGCGTCGGGCCGCTCGCTGCGGGTGCTCGACGTGGGCGGGTGCGCCGTGGTCCCGGGATTCGTGCAGGCCCACGTGCACCTCTGCCAGACCCTCTTCCGGGGCATGGGCGACGACCTGCCGCTGCTCACCTGGCTCCAGGAGCGCATCTGGCCGCTGGAGGCCGCCCACGACCCCCGCTCGCTCCGCGCCAGCGCCGACCTGGGCATCGCCGAGCTGATCAAGGGCGGCACCACCACCGTGCTCGACATGGGCACGGTGCACCACCACGACGCCGTCTTCGAGGCGCTGCGCGACGCGGGCCTGCGCGCCGTCTCGGGCAAGACCATGATGGACGCCGGGGAGGGCGTCCCCGCGGCGCTGCGAGAGACCACCGCGGAGAGCCTCGCGGAGAGCGACGGGCTCTGCGCGCGCTGGCACGGCGCCGCGAACGGCCGCCTGCGCTACGCCTACTCGCCGCGCTTCATCCTGTCGTGCACGGAGCAGCTCTTTCGCGGCTGCGTCGAGCGGGCGCGGGCGCGCGGGGCGCTGATGCACACCCACGCCGCGGAGCATCCCGGCGAGCGCGACGCCGTGCGCGCGGCCCTCGGCATGGACGACGTCGACGCCCTCCACGCGTGGGGCTTCGCGGGCCCCGACGTGGTGGTCGCGCACGGGGTGCAGCTCACCCCGAAGCAGCGCCGCATGATGGGGCGGGAGCACACCCGCGTCGCGCACTGCCCGAGCGCCAACCTGAAGCTGGGCTCCGGCATCGCGCGGGTCGCGGGGATGCACCGCGCGGGCATCGTGGTGGGCATCGGCGCCGATGGCGCGCCGTGCAACAACAACCTCGACGCGCTGCAGGAGATGCGGCTCGCGTCGCTGCTGGCGAAGCGCTTCGGTGACACCGGGGCGCTGCCCGCGGCGCGGGTGCTGCGCATGGCGACCATCGACGGCGCGAGGGCCCTCGGCATCGCCGACGAGGTGGGCTCGCTCGAGGTCGGCAAGCGCGCGGACGTGACGGTGATCGACCTGTCGACGACGCACGCCGAGCCGTGGGGCGCGGCCCCGGCGCGCATCGTGTACGCGGCGCAGTCGAGGGACGTGCGCCACGTGGTGGTCGACGGGCGGGTGCTGCTGCACGACGGGCGCCTCACGACCCTGGACGAGGCAGAGGTGCGGGCGAACGCCCGGGTCGAGGCGGTGGCGGTGCGCCGCCGCGCGGGCGTCACCGCCTGAGGAGAGACACGACGGTGTGCGAGCTGCTCGGGATGGACTGCAACACCCCCACGGACATCTTGTTCTCGTTCACGGGCTTCTCGCAGCGCGGCGGGCGCACGGGGCCGCACGGGGACGGGTGGGGCCTGGCGTTCTACGAGGGGAAGGCGGTGCGGGCCTTCGTCGACGCGTCGCCCTGCGCCGAGAGCGCGCTCGCGACCTTCGTGCGCAGCCACTCCATCAAGACGATGACGGCGGTCTCGCACATCCGGCAGAAGACCCGCGGGAGGGTGAAGCTCGCCAACACGCACCCCTTCGTGCGCGAACTGTGGGGCCGCGCCTGGGTGTTCGCCCACAATGGCACGGTGCGGGGGCTGCCGAGGGTGAAGACCGGGCGCTTCATGCCCATCGGCGACACCGACAGCGAGCGGGCGTTCTGCGCCCTCATGAACCGCGTGGCCCGGCGCTTCCCGACGGCGCCCGACGACCCCGCGAAGCTGTGGTCGTACATCGCCCGGGTCGCGGGCGAGATCGGCCGACGCGGGACCTTCAACTTCATCCTGGCCAACGGCGACGCCCTCTTCGCGCGCTGCGACACGAAGCTGTGTTTCATCGAGCGCCGCGCCCCCTTCGGCAAGGCGACGCTCAAGGACCACGACGTGAGCGTCGACTTCGGCGCCGTCACCACGCCGCGCGACCGGGTCGCCGTCGTCGCCACGGCGCCGCTCACCGTCGACGAGGTGTGGACCCACGGCGAGCCCGGCACGCTCTGGGTGTTCCGCAAGGGGCGCCTCGCCGCCACGCTGCGCAGCGCGTAGGGCTGACGCGCGTTCAGAACGTCGGCGGGGGCTCGTACACGCAGCCGAAGCGGCCGTTGCGGGGCACGCAGCGCGCGATCATCCCGGGCTGCGGGGGACAGAGCCGCGTGTGGTCCTGCGGGGCGCAGGCGTCGCCGGGGTAGGAGCAGGCCCAGCCGCCCGGGGTGCACTGCCGGCCGGAGATGTACTCCACGCAGCGACCCATGCGCCTGCGGCGGCAGTCCCACTGCGTGCGGCAGGTGGCCGGCACGCATGCGCGCTGCGGGAAGGGGAGCATCTGCGTGTCCGCGCAGCGGTGCCCCGGGGCGCACTCGTCGTCGTTGCGGCAGCCCGCGCGGAGGCAGGTGTTGAGCCGGTGCGTCGCGCGCCACGCCCGCCCGTCGGGGCAGTCGCGAAACACCCGGCTGTACTGGGCCTCCATGCCCGACGTGAAGCAGTAACCCCCGGGGCACTCGGCGTCGGTCAAGCACAGGATGTCCGTGCCGGGCGGCATCGGGATCGACGACGGCGGCGGGCCTGCGTCGACCTCGCGGGGACCGACGTCGAGGGTGGCGCCCGCGTCGATGCGTCGGACGTACCCGCGCCGGTGCCGACGGCAGCCGAGGTCGGCGAGGAGCAGCAGCGCGATCAGGGCCAGGCGCCAGGCCATCGGTGCGGGGGTGGGCGTGCTGCGCAGGGGCTCAGGCCTTCAGCAGCCAGCCGAAGAGGGCGCGCTTGAAGGTCTCGCGGCCCATCACGGAGATGGACTCCGTGAGGGGGATGCCCTTGGGGCAGACCTGCACGCAGTTCTGCGCCTTGCCGCACTCGGAGATGCCGCCGACTCCCATCAGGGCGTCGAGGCGCCCGCCGGCCTGCATCCGACCCGACGGGTGCATGTTGTAGAGGCGCACCAGCGAGATCACCTGCGGGCCCATGAAGTCCGAGCGGTCGTTGTAGTTGGGGCACGCCTCGACGCAGCAGCCGCACGTCATGCAGCGGGAGAGCGGGTACATCACCTCCTGGTCGTCCTGCGCGACCTTCGGACCCGCGCCGAGATGGTGCGAGCCGTCGATCTCGATCCACGCCTTCACGGTGCGCAGCGCGTCGAACATCCGCTGGCGGTTGACCACCAGGTCGCGCTCGCGGGGAAACTTCGTCAGCGGCTCGAGGGTGATGGTCTCGCCGTTCGGCGAGAGTTCCTTCACGAGCGCGCTGCACGCCTGCCGCGCGCGGCC
>CAIOSS010000953.1 GCA_903860995.1 uncultured delta proteobacterium
AGGGCGAGGTCGGTGACCGCGGGCCTGGGCGGGTGCTCCCCTCGGAGGGCGAGGCCGGTGACCGCAGGCCTGGGCGGGCTATCGCCGACTCCATCGACTTGAATACAATCTGTTGCGGGAGATGTGTCCCGAGGTGAGCCATGCCTGGAAAGGGACCTCGTGACAGTAGGGGTGCACGTCGTCGCGTGTTTCCGCGCATCGACCGAGGCGGGGTAGAGTCGCGGCCCATCGTGAGGCCCGCAGGTCGCTCCGCCACGCTGCTGCTCTGCCTCGCGACGGCCACCGGCTGCGGCGAGCCCGCGCCCGACGACACGGCCGACGCCGCCGCGGCCGACGCCCCCGCGGTCGCCGCCCGCGTAGTCGACGTCACTGCGGTCGACGCCCCCGCGCTCGACGCCACTGCGGTCGACGTTCCCGCGCTCGACGCCTCCATCATCGACGTCCCCTCGGCCGACGTCTCCGCGCTCGACGTGCCCTCCGACGCCCCGCCGACTGCGCCCGTCGGGGTGGCTCCCGTCGATGGCGTCCCCGGGGCGGTTTCGTTGGCCGGCGGGAGCGTCACCGTCGCGGTCTCGCCCTCGCAGGAGCGGGTCTATCGCATCGACGCGACGCCCGACGAGCACCTCGGGCTGCGGCTCGATTTCGCCCCCGTCGGCGCCTCCATCGTTCTCGCCGTCGAGCGCTGGGACGGCCGCCGCGCGGTGGCCCTCGGCGAGACCGACGGCGGGAGCGGCCTGCGCTTCCTCGCGGCCTTCGACCCCGGCGGGCCCCGCACCTTCTTCGCCCGCGTGCGCACCACCAGCGCGGTGACCTCGGCGCGGCTCACCCTCACCCGCACGCCCTTCCGCGACGGCGCCCGGTGCAGCTCCGACTGCGCCCGGCTGCTCCAGCTCCCGCTGCCCAACGACCCCGCGCGGGACGGGTACGCCTACGCCTCGACGACGGTGTTCCGGTACCAGTTCGGGCGGCGCGACCTGGTGATGTTCGTGCGGGCCGCGGGGCAGGCCATGGCCGCCCAGGGGCGCGCGCCCTTCGTCCCCGAAGACCTCTCCCAGTGGGACGGCCTCACGCCGGGCGCCGACCGGGGCGCGCTCCGCCACGCCTCGCACCAGCGCGGCAAGGACGTCGACCTCTCGCTCTACGGCAGCGACGGCCTGGCCCCGTGGCGGAGCTACTGCACCGCCCGCCCGGTCGACGGCGGGCGCGAGTGCAGCCCCGGCACCCTGCGGGGCTACGGCGCGACGGCCAACGCGGCGCTGCTGGCGCCCTTCTTCGCGAGCGGGCGGGTGACCATGTGCTTCCTCGACCGGGAGCTCATCACGCCGACCCGCGCGGCGGTCGCGGGCGCCGTGGGCGCGGGGCTCGTCCCCTCCGCGGTGCAGGGCCTCTACGCCGACGGGACCCACCTCCAGCACTGGCCCAACCACGACAACCACGTGCACGTCCGGGTGAGCGAAGCCTCCGCCGGGGCGATCGTGTTCGAGCCCTTCGAGGCGCCGTGACCCGACCCCGCGCGCTGGTGGTGGTGGCCGCTGCCGCCGCGGTGCTCACCGCGATGAACCTCTCGGTCTGGCTCGCGGGCGCCTCGCCAGCGCGCGTGCTGGCGCTGATGTTCGCCGGCACGCTGGGCTCGTCCTACGGCTTCGCGCAGTCGCTCGCCAAGGCCACCCCCCTGCTCTGGACGGGCGCCGCGGTGGCCCTCGCGCTGCGGGCGCGGCTCTTCAACATCGGCGCCGAGGGCCAGTGCCTCGCCGGGGTGCTCGCCGCCGCCGTCGTGGGCGCGGCGCTCCCCGCCGGCACGCCCTCCCTCCTCGCCGTCCCGTGCTGCCTGCTCGCGGCGGCGTCGGGCGGCGCGGCCCTCGGCGGCCTCGCGGGCTGGCTGCGCGGCCGCCTCGGAACCAACGAGGTGCTCAGCACCCTCATGCTCAACGGGCTCATGGCCGTGGGGGTCACCTGGCTCTACGGCGGACCGCTCCGCGACGGCGCCCAGGTGCACACCCGCGACGTCGTCGCCGGGGCGCGGCTCCCGATGGCGGGCGCGGCGCTGCGGGCCTTCCGTGGCAGCGGGCTCAACGCCTCCTTCCTGCTGGGCCTCGTCGCCCTCGCGGCGATGGGCTGGTACCTCGACCGCACCCGCGGCGGCCTGCGCATCCGCGCGCTGGGCTCGTCGTCCGGCGCGGCCGCGGCGCTGGGCATCGACCCCCTGCGCACCACCGTGCGGGCGATGGCGCTCTCCGGGGCCCTCGCGGGCCTCGCGGCGTCGCACCTGGTGCTCGGGGTGAAGGGCTACGCCGAGCACGGCCTGGGCGCGGGCGTCGGCTTCACGGGCATCGCGGTGGCGCTGCTGGGCGGCGGCAAACCCCTGGGAATCGCCCTCGCGGCCGTCCTCTTCGGTCTGCTCGCGCAGGGCTCGCTCGCGGTCAACGCGGTGGTCCCCTCGGACGCGCTGGTGGTGGTGCAGGCCGCGACGCTCATCGCCGTGGCGGTGGTCGGCGCCGGGCGGGCGGTGGCCCGATGATGGCCCTGGTCTTCCTCGCGCAGGTGCTGAGCGCGGCCACGCCGCTGGTGCTGGCCTCCCTCGGGGGCGTGCTGTCCGAGCGCGCGGGCGTGACGATGCTGGCCCTGGAGGCCTACCTCCTGCTGGGCGCCTTCGCGGCCGTGACCGTCGGGCTCGCCACCGGGTCGGTGGTCGCTTCGGTGCTGGCCGCGGCGCTGGCGGGCGCCCTCGCGGGGGCCCTCTTCGCGGCCTTCGCGGTGTGGCAGCGGGCGAGCGCGGTGGTGGTCGGCGTGGCCCTCAACCTCCTCGCGGTGGCGGGCACGCGCGCGGCGCTCAAGGTGCTCTACGGCTCGGCGTCCAACAGCCCGACGCTGCCCACGAGCGCGGGTTTGCGCGGCTCGTCCATCGCGTGGACGGCCCTGCGCGACGCCCTCACCACGCCCACCGTCTGGATCGCCCCGATCCTCGTCGGCCTCGCCGCGCTGCTGCTCTCGCGCACGGTGCTGGGCCTGCGCATCACGGCCTGCGGCGAGCACCCGACGGCGGCGCGGGCGCAGGGCGTCCCGGTGGCGCGGGTGCAGACCGCGGCCCTGATGCTGGGCGGCGCCGTCGCGGCCCTCGGGGGCGCGCAGCTGGGATTGCACCAGCACGCGTTCATCGCGTCGATGAGCGGGGGCAGGGGGTTCCTGGCGGTGGCGGCGGTGATCCTCGGGCGCTGGCGGCCGGTGCGGGCGGCGGTGTGGGCGACGGGCATCGGGGCGCTGTCGGCGCTCGAGGCCACGCTGGCGAGCAGCGGTCAGGTGCCGACGGTGGTGCTCCAGGCGCTGCCCTTCGCGCTCACGCTGCTGGCGGTGGCGGGCCGATCGGGTAAGTCGCGGGCTCCGGCGGCGCTGGGTTGAGCGAGTCGGGCACGAACCATCGCCCCGCGAGCGCGCCGCGCCACTGGTCGACGCGCGCGGGGAGCGCCCGGCGCAGCACCCACGCCGACGCGAGCATACCCAGGAGGGTAAGCAGCGCCCCGGCCCAGAGGCCGCGGACGGCGTGGGTGAGGGTGACGGTGTGTCGCCCCGCGGGGAGCGCGACGGCGAGCAGGGCCTGCGCGCGGTCGATGGTGCCGGCGGAGGTGGTCCAGCCGGAGTCGGTGTTCTGGTTGACGACGAGGGTGGCAGGGCGCGCGAGGTCGACCTCGAAGCGCAGCACGTTGGGGGTCCATTCGAGCGAGCGGGCGCTGCCGCCATCGGCGGGCTCGACGCGCTGCTGGGGACCGGGGCCCAGCCAGAGCTGCGGGGCCGGGGTCCAGTCGAAGGCGACGTAGCAGACGGGGGTCCCGACGGCGCGCACGGGGTAGGTGGGCCAGCGCCAGTAGTCGCCGCCGCCCTCCTGGCGGAAGGCCGTCGAGGCTCGGCCCCCAGGGAGCGGCGGGTCGGCGCCCACCTGGAGGCGCGGGCTGTTGACGGCGACGAGGTCGATGACGACGCCGAGCGCGAGGGCGTACTCCAGGCCCACGAAGGCGCGGGCGAGGCCGCGGCGGGGGCGGTGGTCGAGGAGCAGCGCGCGCAGGTCGGCGAGGGCGCGGCCGACGACCAGGGCGAGCAGCACCGTGGCGGGGTAGAGGAAGCGCGAGGGGACGCGCAGCGAGCGGTACACGGGCAGCTCGTGGAGCAGCCCGAAGAGGGAGAAGCCCGGGATGTTTCCGAGGGCGCACCACACCAGGACGGCGGCGACGCCGGCGTCGACGCGGCGGTCGCGGGCGCCCTCGTCGCGGCGGGCGAGCACGGCCACGAGGGCGAGGGCGAAGAGGGCGACCGGGGCGACGCCGATGTAGTCGCCGTACTCGGGCCACACGAAGATGTGGCCGGGGAAGGGGCGCTCGTGGGCGCGGGCGGTCCAGGCGAGCACGACCTCGGCGACGGACATGGAGTCGTCGAGGGGCATGAGCCGCGGGTGCTCGCGCAGCCAGATGAGCACCGGGAGGAGACGCACGCTGGCGAGCAGGGCGAAGAGGGCGCCGGTGAGGGGGAGGGTGACGACGAAGGCGCGGCGCGCGGCGGGGTCGCCGAGGCGGAAGAGGGTGTCGGCGGCGAGGGCCACGATGAGCAGCGGAACGGGGTAGGTGCCGCCCTCCCAGACGGCGGCGGCGAGGACGGCGGCGGTGAGCACCGTCCAGCGGGGGTCGGCGAGGGCGCGGCGGTGACCGAGCAGGGCCCACGGGAGGAAGAGGAAGGGGGTGAAGGAGAGGTGACCGCCGCCGAAGTGCTCGGAGCAGAAGCCGCAGGCGGTGACGAGGGCGGCGCCCAATACCTGCTCGGGTATGTTGGCGCCGTGGTGGCGGAGCAGCGCGCGCGCGCCGAGGGCGCCCACGAGCAGGTGCACCCAGAGCCAGAGCTTCATCGCCACGGGCGTCGGCAGCCACCCGAAGGTCAGCAGGAACATCACCCCCGGCACGGGGGTCTGCGGGTCTTGATAGAGGGGCACGCCGCCGCAGTGGTAGGGGTTCCAGGAGGGCCACTGGTGGAAGTCGCGGAGGGAGATGCGCGCGGCCTCCCAGGCGCCCGCGAAGGAGCGCCAGTCGTCCGTGGAGGGCGTCTGGTCGAGCACCCACGAGCACACCCGGTGGCCGTCGGGCGCGGCGACGCACATCCGGGCCGTCGGCGCGACGAAGGCCACCACGAGGGCGATGCAGGCGAGCAGGGAGAGCCAGCGGACGTCACGGAGCCAGGCGCGCATAGGGCGCGGAAGGTACCAGCGGAGGCCGCGGCGGTGGGGGGCCCCGCCCGACTACGGCGCCGCGTCCGCCGCCGTCGCCTCCGCGAGCGTGAGCGGCGGCGACGTGTGGGCCCACCGCGCCAGCAGCTCGACGTCCTCGCAGCCCGCGCAGGGCGCCTCCGCGTCGGGCGCAGGGCACTCCCGCCGAACCGCCGCGACGACCTCCGCCTCGGGCGCCCCCCAGAGCCGCGCGCAGACCACGTTGCGGGCGGTGGCCTCCTGGTCGATGGCGCCCTCGGCGCTGCGCGCGAGCAGCCGCGCGGGCCGCGTCGGGCAGGCGCTGCGGGCGAAGGTGCGGGCGGCGTCGTCGGTGCCCGAGAAGCTCCCGTCGGGCAGCGCGTGCAGCGCGAGCGCGGGGCCGCGCACCTGCGTGGCGAAGTCCGACCCGCAGGCGGCGCTCGGATCGTCGTAGGGGCCGTGGGTGAGCAGGTCGGGCCGGCCGTCGCCGTCGACGTCGCGCACGTCGGTGAGGCGCAGCCCGAGCGCCCGCTCGTACAGGAAGACGCCCCCCTCGGTGAAGCTCCAGACGTGGGCCTGCTGGAAGACGGGGCCCTCGTGGTGGTGGGCGCGCAGCACCAGGGCGAGCTCGGGCGAGCCGTCGCGGTCGTAGTCGTAGGCGCTCATCGACACCACGGAGACCTCCGAGTCGCCGGGCTGCTGCCAGAGGTTGAAGGGGGTGGCGCTGGCGGCGTCCTCGTCCTCGGACGGGGCGGCGGGCCACGCGCCGAATCGCCCTGCCTCGGGACCGAGGCGCACCAGCGCGTAGCGGGCCCACCACGCGCGACCGTCGACCCGCACGCGCTCGGGCACCAGCGCCCACGCGCGGC
>CAIOSS010000954.1 GCA_903860995.1 uncultured delta proteobacterium
GTGATCGCGAGCGCCACGCCGCGCACCGGGGACACCGCGCTGCTCAACGGGGCGGCGCGCGCGCGGCTGTACCTGAAGGCCGGCGAGGCCGACGGCGCGCAGGACACCAACCGCGACCGGTCGTACCTGTCGACGAGCTACCGCGACAACGTGGACTACCCGACGGGCCTCGGTGCCTTCTGCAGCGGGAGCGCGTGCAGCCCGCGCGTCGGCGAGGCGGACGTCAACGACCGCTCGGATGCGATCACCCCCACCGCGGGGGCGGAGTTCTATGGGCTGTGGGTGAGGTGAGCGGTGCTGTAGCCCCGGCCGGCGACGTTCGCGAGGTCCGTCGCGCGGGGCATACTGCGGGGCGTGGCAGCGCACGTCACGATCCCCGCTCCGAACACTGCGAAGGTCCGCGCCGCCCTCGCGTTCTGCATCGCCGCCCGCGACCTCTTCTCCTGCCAGTACTGCGGCGCGGCGAACGTCGTGATGCAGGTCGACCACGTCACGCCCCGCGCGCACTTCGCCGCGAGCGTACCGGCCCGCGTGGTCAACGCCCCGACGAACCTCGTCGCCGCGTGCCTGGGGTGCAACGCTGCCAAGGGCCCCCAGGATCTCGCCGGGTTCGCCCGGATGCTCGTCGCCCGGGGGGTCGCTCCGGCGAAGGTCGCCGCGATGCAGGCCCGGGTGACCGCCGCAACCGTCCGAGCGCTGCCCTGACCCGCGGGGCTCCCATGTTCCCCCATCTCGATGGAGAATGACGCCATGGCCACCCTGTACACCACGAAGCTCCCGACCCCCGACGCGCTCCCGGCCGGCCTCGAGGTCCGCGTGACGGTGATGCGCAAGGGTGGGGGCGAACTCACCCGCGCAGAGCTCGAGGCCGCCGCCGCCCTCTACCCGCCGCCCGCGAAGCACCGGGCGGAGTTCAAGCGCGCACTCGACGCGGCCCCGGTCTCGTCGCCGGCGAAGGCGTCTCGCCGGGATGGCGCGACAGGCGGGGCCAGCAAGGCCGCAAAGCCGCGGGCCGCGAGCGCGTCGAGCACCGCCCCGAAGGCGTCGAAGCGCGCCGCCGCGAAGCGTCCGCGGTAGAGCCAACGACCTCGACGCGGATGCAGGCTCCTCCAGTCGCGCGGTACCTGCGGGGGATCCCGGTCAAAGAGGTGTGCGGCGATGGGCTCGGAGCATCGGGGCCGGAGGGGGGGGGGGCCGCCGACGTCCCGCTCGACCCGCCGCGAGGCACGCCAGCACCTTCGCTTTGTCCTCCGGCGTGCGCGCCCCGGTCGACGCCCCGCCGTGCATCCGGCAGCGCGCATCGGGGCGACGAGCTCGAGCACCACCACCGGCGCGACGCTCACCCCACGAGCGGGTGCCGCGGGCACTCCGCCGGCCGACCGTCGCGGTAGGTCGCCAGCGGGGCGGGCGCGGGAGGAGGGAGCGGCGTCGAGGCGCGGCGGGCGAGGTGGGCGGCGAGGACGCGAAGAGCGACGGCGACGCCAGTGATCGCCGACGCGACCTGGATGCCCGTGTTCGCCATCCCGCAGACCCGATCCCAGGTCTCCTCCGGCAATTGCCACAACTCGCGCAACGCTCCGACCGACAACGCGAAGAGACCGAGGGCGAGCCCCGTCGTGACGGTCATCGCCCACCGCGCCCACCGGGCCCGCAGCTCCGCCACACATCGAGGGCAGCCCATCGGGTTCACCACTGCGCGTCCGGTTACAGCGACCACAGGCCGGCGAGGTCGAGCTCGACGGCGTCGAAGGGCTCCGCGCGCACCGCGGTGTCGCCCGCGAAGGTCGCGACCAGCAGCCACCCCAGGTCGTGACGGCGGAGCACCTCGAGGGTCTGCAACGCAGGCGACACCAGCCAGACGTGCGCGACGCCCTCGCGGCGGTACAGGTCCAGCTTGCGGCCGCGGTCGACACGCTCGGTCGAGGGGGAGAGCACCTCGCACACCCAGTCGGGCGCGAGGGTGATGAAGGGCGGCTCGGTCCCGGCGAGGAAGTCCGCGGGGACACGCTCGCGCCTCCACCCGGCGAGGTCGGGGATCACGATGTCAGGGAGCGCACCGAAGCGCAGCTCGGGCTCGTCGAGGATCACCCACCCGCCCGGACCGCCGCGCCCTCGACGGAAGGGCGGCCCCAGCTCTTCGCCGAGCGCGGACGCCGCGTGGACGTGCTGACGATGGGGGCGAGGCATCGCCAGCAGCTCCCCATCGATGATCTCCGCGACCATCGTCTCCGGCGCGTTGCGGTAGCCCTCCACCACGTCGGGCGCGAGGTGGGGAAACTCCGGGTCGATCGTGCGCGCGGCGTCGCCTGACATGCAGCGAGCGTAGCCCACCCGCCCAGTGCCTGGGGGGGTACGTCCCTCAGCGCTGCGACTTCGCGTACTCCATCATCAGCGCCTCGGCGCTCGCGAGCGCCGCGTCGTCGATCTCCCAGATCTTCTTCCCCCCGACGCGCTCGTGGAGCTGCTTGAAGAGCGCGTCGTCGATGAAGGGGCGCACCGCGCCGCTCTGGTACTCGCGCTCCTTCTCGATATACAGCCCGAGGAAGGTCTCGTCGCGGAACCACTTGCGGTTCTGGTCGTTGAGCCGCGCCACGGTCTGGTCCGACGGGTCGCGCTGCAGGAACTCGAAGAACACCCCGCTCGGCTTCGTGCCCGGGAAGTACCACTCCCCGCTGAACACCTGGATGAGGTTCTCGTCGTCGTCCTTGAGGATGGGGGTGATGAAGTTCACCCCGCGCTCGAGCGCGTGCTGGTGGAAGGCCAGGAGGTCGGGCGTGCGCAGCGCGATGTGCTGCCAGTGCGCCGCGGCCTCGTGCGAGTCGAGCATCGTGCGGACGTGCGACGGCTGCCCCGCGGGCTCGCTCGGCTGCACCACCGCGATGATGGTGTTGCTGAGCTTCGGGTCGTCGGCGCCGTGCCCGAGCCGCACGGCGTAGGTCATCGACTGCTCCCCCTCGCCCGGCACCCACTCCTTGCGCTTGTCGTAGAGCAGCTCGTCGGGACCCACCCCGAGCACCGTCTTGAACAGCACGTACGCCACGTTGTAGAGCGCCGGTTGCAGCAGCAGGGTCATGTGGTCGACCCGGAAGTTGAGGAACGCAGGCTTCGTCGTCGTCATGGCGCGCGGAGATTAGTGCCAGCCCAGCGCGCTGACCATAGCCTTTCGGGCCGTGGGCCCACCCGTCCCCCCCCATAGGCGTTCACCGATGGATGCCGATGCGGGCGGGGCCGGGGGTGGGGGCTCGCGTACCAATCCCACGCGACCACCGCGCTAACGCCTATGGGGTGAAGCCCCGCCCTCTGCCCTTCAGCGCAGGGTGTCGCCCGCGCGGAGGCCCCGGAGCGCGGACTCACGCCCGGAGCACGGCCGCGAGTCCGTGTGACCCGGCGCGAGCTGCTCGATCTCGTCGAGCATGGCCAGGGCGTGGGCGCGCAGCAAGCGGTGACGGAAGTGCCCGGGATCAGCCACCTGGGCGCTCCAGGTGTCGATGGTCGAGAGCAGTTCAGTCATCAGCTCTCGCATCGTGGTGAGTGCTTCGTCGGCTGTATCAGTCATCGCTGTTCACTCCACCCGAGGTGCCTAGCACGGTGCGTTCCGCCCTCTCGTCCGCGCGGAGAACGCGCCCTCCGATGCGCGACAGTGCACCCGATGCGCGCAAGGCACGCACGCCGTGCGGCGTCGGCGGCGCCGCGCCCGTGCTGTCTCGGCGCGGCAGCGATGGCACCGGGCGTGCTCGGTGGGCGAGCGACCCGACGCGCGCCAGGGAGGCCGCGAGGGTCCAATGGGAGGATCCGTCATGAACATCGTGCACAAGCCCGCCAACGCCCCCACCACGGTCACCAACACGCCGAACGCGGCCAACCTGCCGAGCCTGTTCGAGCCGTTTCGCGCGATGCGCGAGCTCATGCGATTCGACCCCTTCGCGGAGATGAGCCCGTGGGGCAACGGGACGTCGGTGCAGTTCAACCCCGACTTCGAGGTGAAGGAGACGAGCGAGGGGTACCTGTTCCGCGCCGACGTCCCGGGCCTGAAGGAGAAGGACATCGAGATCTCGATGACCGGCAACCGGCTCACCATCTCCGGGCACCGCGACTCCGAGCAGCGCCAGGAGTCCGACCGGTACTACCTCTACGAGCGCTCCTACGGCTCCTTCGCGCGCTCGTTCACGCTCCCCGACGGCGTGGACACCAACAAGGTCAACGCCGAGCTCCGGGAGGGCGTGCTCACGCTCCTCGTGCCGCGCCGCCCCGACGCGCAGCCCCGCAAGATCAACATCCGCACCTGAGCGCCCCCTCCAGGTCCCCCGACGACACCCGCTCGCTCAGCCGGCCGGCAGGGCGAGCGTGAACGTCGCCCCCTGCCCCGGCTCGCTCGCCACCCGCAGCGAGCCGTGGTGCGCCTCCGCGATGCCCTTCGCGATCGCCAGGCCCAGCCCGATGCACCCCTGCGTGGGGACGTGGCCCCGCCAGAAGCGGTCGAACACCCGCGGCAGCTCGTCGGCCGGGATGCCGGGGCCGAGGTCGATGACGTCGAGCTCGACGCCGTCGCAGACCTGGCGCGTCCGCAGCACGACCGCGCTCTGCGCGGGCGCGAAGCGGATGGCGTTGCCCACGAGGTTGCTCAGGGCCTGCACGATGCGGTGGTGGTCGATGGGCACCGCGAGCAGCGCGTCGGCGGCGCGCACCTCGATCGCGACGGAGCGGGCGTCGGCGAGGGGGCGGTGCAGCGCGGCGACCTCCTCGAGGAGCGGCCCGAGGGCCTCCGAGCAGCACGAGAGGGGGAGCCGCCCGGCCTCGACGGCGGTGACGGCGATGAGGTCCTGCACGAGGCGGTCGGCGCGCGCGACGGCGGCGCGGATGGCGTCGAGCTCGTCGCACGGCATCGAGCGCTGCAGCAGGCGGGCGTTGAGCTGGATGGTGTTGAGGGGGTTGCGCAGGTCGTGCGAGACGACGCCGAGCACCTCGTCGCGCCGGCGCCGCGCCTCCACCGCTTGGACGTAGAGTCGGGCGTTGTCGAGCGCGAGCGCGGCCCGGTCGGCGAGGCCCTGCGCGAGCGCGAGGTCGGCGCAGTCGTAGGGCCGGGCCGGGTCGCGCCGCAGGAGCGTGAGCGCGCCGAGGGTGGCGCCGCGGGCGACGAGCGGCACCACGATCACCGAGGTGGGGTGGTGCGCGCCGACCGCCTCGGGCCCGGCGCCGTCCTCGCCCGCGGCGCAGAGCCACTCCGCGGTCACGGAGGGCACCAGCTCGGCCTCGCCGGTGGCGAGCGCCCGCGCGGCGCCTCGGGACCGGGGCGCGGCGGGCGAGGCCATGCGCTGGGACGTGCCCCGGGCCGAGCCCGAGGCGACGACGCGTCGGACGCCCTCGTCGTCGCAGAGATCGACGACGAGCGCGTCGGCCAGCTCGGGCAGGCTGAGCCGCGCGAGGGAGGCGAGCGTGGCGTCGGTGTCGAGCGCCGACGGCAGCAGCCGGCCCGCCTCGGTGAGCAGGCGGAGCGCCTCCACGGCGCGCTTGCGCTCGGTGTCGTCGCAGAAGGAGACCGCCAGGCCCTCGCGCGACGGGAAGAGCCGCATCGAGACGTGGCGGCGGAACACCGGCGCGGACATCTCCATCTCGACCATGCGGGTGCCGGCGGCGGCGGCGCGGGCCGTGCGCTCGGTCTCGGTGCCCACGAGGCGTGGGAAGACCTCCCAGACGACCCGGCCGAGGAGCTCGTCGCGGCAGCGCTGGAGGTACATCTCGGCGCCGCGGTTGAGGAACGTGATCCGCCACGCACGATCGAGGGTGACAAACCCGTCTTCGATCTGGTCGGGCGCGCCGCGCAACGACCTCTCAGCCCGTTCGTCCTCACCCATGGAACGCCTCCTCACCACCGGGGAGGCCTCGGTCTAACACCGCGGCACAAGCCGCGCGACCCGCGGAAGGCTTGTACAGGTACGCCCGCGGCGCGGCTGGCCGGGTGCGATCGCTCCGGTCGTCAGGGAAGTGACGGGCGCCGATCGCACGCGAAGCGCTGTTTTACCGGCGCTGGTGAATCTGCGACGGGCGCCGACGGGAGGGCGGGTGGGGCGTTTTGGTACGTCGCGGTGACAACACCATGAAGAAAATAATCTTCGCGGCACCCCTTCGGAGGAGCGGGAAAGCCCCCTCCACCGCGGGCGAGGTACGCGCCCGGGGTGGACCTTCACGGTGAAGCCCCGGGCGCTACGGCGTGACGGTGGCGAAGCCGCTGCGGTCGGGCGCCGCGCTGGCGCAGAGCGTCCCGATGCAGGCGTCGACGCGGGCCTGGCCGGGCGCGAGCGCCCAGACGAGGCCGCGCTCGAGGGTGCCGGGGTCGACCCAGAGCACGTTGGTGCCGTTGAGGTTGGTCGACGACCAGAGCGTCGAGGGGTTGGCGCTCACGTCGTCGATGGTGCCGTCGGAGTAGTGCGCCAGCGCGCGGAAGCGCGACGTGGACCACCGCGCGACGGTGAGCGAGCGCGGCGTGACCTCGACGTACGAGAGCGTCGGCGAGCCGACGAGGATGTTCATCGAGTCGCTCACCGTCCCGATGGCCGCGGTGATGGCCGTGCCGCCCGTGGCGAGGGTCGTGAGCAGGCCCTGGTGCACCGTGGCGACCGCCGGGTCGGCGCTCGACCACGCGGCGTTGGCGGCGACGCAGTATCGGCCCGCGGCGCCGTAGTCACCCACGAGCGCGAGCTGCGGACGGTTGCCGCGCGCGACCGCGAGGGGCCGCGCGCCGCCGGGGTTGATCGCGAGGCTGACGAGGGCGCCGGCGCGCACCTCGACGACGACGGAGTCGGAGATGGACGCGGCGCCCTGGATCATCGAGGCGCGCAGCAGCGTCGAGCCGGCGGCGCGGTGGAAGACCGTGCCGCGCACCGTCGGGACGTTGAGGGCCACGGCGATGGTGGGGTCGTTGGCGGTCCAGAGCACCTCGTCGGTGAGGTCGCGCACGGACTGGTCGCTGTAGGTGCCGTAGGCGCGCAGCCGGCCCACGGAGGACACCGGCGCGCGGTACCCGGTGCCCACGTAGGCCCCGGGGTCGGTCGCGTCGCGGCACGACCCGGTGAGGTCGAGCGCCGTGACGTGGATGGCGGTCAGCGTGGCGGCCGTCACGGTGAGGGTGGTGGCGCCGGAGACGGTGCCCTGCGTGGCGGTGAGGGTGCTGGTGCCGGCCGCGCGGCCGATCACCACGCCGCCGCCGCCGAGGGTGGCCACGGCGGGGTTGCCGAGCGACCAGCTCTCGATCGCCGCGGTGACGTCGAAGAGCGTCGAGTCGGAGTACGTCCCGAACGCGCGGAACTGCATCGCGACGTTGACCGGCGTCGCGCCGCCCCCGGAGTCGCCGCGGAGGTCGATGCTCCGGAGGACGGCGGCGTTGACCGTGAGCGGGATGCGAGTGGTCACGAGGCCCGCGCAGCCCGGGATGCTCGCGGCGATGCTGGCCCCGCCGACCGCGCGCGTGGTCGAGACCTGGTAGCCATCGACCGCGTGCGGCGCCGGGCAGACGGCCTCGTCGGAGGTGGCCCACTGGACCGTGTCACTGACGTCGACGATCGCGCCGTCGGAGTAGGTCGCCCGCGCCAGGAAGGTCACCGGCACGCGGGACGGGCGGTAGAGCACCCCGTCGGACGTGGTGACCGTCAGGGCGCGCACGCACGCGCCGGTGACCGCGAGCTGCGCCTCGCTCACGATGCCGCCGATCTCCGCGCGCACCACCGTGGCGCCCTGGGACACGCCGCGCGCGATGCCGTACTGCCCGAAGGTGTTGGCCACCACCGCCACGCGCGAGTCGCCGGTGCTCCAGCGCGCCGAGCCGGTGACGTCGCGCGCGCTGCCGTCGGAGTAGCGGCCCGCGGCCGCGAAGTTCGCCATCTGCCCGACCCCGACCTGCGCCGTCGTCGGGACCACCGTGAGGGCCGCGAGGGTGGCGCTGTTGACGGTCACCGTCGCCGCGCCGTTCTGCCCGAGGAAGGACGCGCCCACCGTCACCGGCGTCGCGCTGGGGCTGAGCATCCACGCCATGGCGCGGTAGTCCCCGGTGGTGCCGACGGCGACCACCTGCGGGTTGGAGGTGGTCCAGTCCGCCCAGCGGGTCACGGCGCACTGCCGGCTGGCGCCGGGCAGGGCGAAGGTCCCCTCGGCGCTGAAGCGCTGCGTGAAGCCCGCCGGGAGGTTGACCGCACCGGGGGTCACGGTGACCGCCTGGAGGGCCGCGGCGTTGACGTCCACGGTGCGCGCGCCGCTAACGGCGCCGTAGCGCGCGACGATCACGGCGGAGCCCGCGGACACGCTGCGCGCGAGCCCGCGGCTGCCGCTGGCGTCGCTCACCTGCAGCACCTCGGGGTTGTTCGACGACCAGTCCACGGAGTCGGTAAAGTCCCAGCGGGCGCCGGCGGTGCCCTGGCCGTAGGCGCGGCACGGGATCACCAGCCCGGCGGGGTACGCCGGGCGCGCGGCGTCGCCGAAGTTGCAGCGGCTGACCCCCGGGTCGGTGGTGCAGTCGACGGAGATCGACGCGAGGCGCTCGTCGGTCACCTCCAGCGTGGCGCTGGCCGTGAACACCGGGTCGCGTCCGGCGCACGCCGCGCCCAGGGCCGGGCTGACCCGCGCGTTGATGGTGGTGCGCCCGACCCCGATCGGCGCGACGCTGCCCACCGGGCGACCCAGCGGGTCGATGGCGTTGAAGGCACGGGCCACCGTTGCGGCGCCGGTGGACCAGTCCGCCGCCACCCGGGCGCGCGAGCCGTCCGAGTACGTGAGGAAGGCCGTCACGTCGATCCGCACGCCCACCGGCGTGCTGGCCGCCGCGGGCTCCACCATGAGCCCGTTGGCGCACTGCCCCCGGATGGCGCCCGCGCTCACCGCGGTGACGGTGCCCATCGCGGCGCGCACGCTGGCCGGGCCGGCGCCCCCGGCGCCCGCCCGCGCGTAGCCGTCGAGGGTGATCGAGAGGCTGGCGGGCGCCGTCGCGGTCGCGGTCCACGCCACGCTCTCCGAGAGCGGGCACGACCCGGCGAAGCCGGTGAACACCCCGGCCGCGGAGAAGCGCAGGTCCGAGCCGAGGGGCATCTCCCAGCCCGAAGGGGGGCTCACCTGGAGCGCGGTGAGCGTCGCCGCCGCGCCGCTCAGGGCGAAGGGCTCGCTCTGCACCGAGCCCACCACGGCGCGGAAGCGCCCGGCGCCCGCGCCGAGCACCGAGACCACGCCGTTGTCCGCCACCGGGAGCGACGCGTTGTCGCCCACCCACGCCGCCCCGCTCAAGGGCCGGGAGCTCATGTCCGAGAAGATCCCGGTGGCCACCAGCGGGACCCGGGCGCCCGCGGGGTAGGCCCCGGCGGGGTTGGTTCCGCAGGCGTAGGAGGGCGCGAGGCCGACGGCGATGCGCTGCAGGCGCGCGCCGCTGACGGTGATGTTCGCGAAGCCGTCGCGGGCGCCGAAGGCGGCGGTGACGATCGCGTTGCCGTCGGTGCCCGGGCTGGCCTGCACCAGGCCCGCGGAGACCGCGGCGACGGCGGCGTTGGAGCTGCTCCAGGCGGCCACCGGGGTGAGGTCGAACTGGCGCATGTCGCTGAAGGTGCCGATCGCCCGGAGCTGCGCCCGCTCGCCGCGCGCGAGGACGCGCACCGGGGGGTCGACCGCCACGCCGGCGATGGTGGCGTCGTTGACGGTGAGCGCGAAGGTGCCGCCGGTGGCGTCGGCGCAGCGGGCCGCGACGACCACCTGGGCGGTGATCGCCGAGGCGCCGGGGCCGTTGGTGCGCACCACGCCCGTGCGCGGGTCGACGGAGGCCACGGCATTGTTGGCCGAGACCCAGGCGGAGCCCGCGGTGACGTCGCGGCGGGTGCCGTCGCTCATGGCGGCGATGGCCCGGAAGGGGACCTCGATGCCCGCGGGCAGCGAGTCGCTCACGGCGGACACCGTGATGGTCCGGGCGCAGGCGTCGAGCACCGTGATGCGGGTGCTCGCCATGAGGGTGCCGAAGCGCGCCTGGACATCGGCGACGGCCGAGGGGCTGGGGGCCGCGGCGGCGCGCACGAGGCCGCGCGAGCCGGCGGCGTTGCCCACCGTCAGCACGGCGGTGTTGCTGGAGGTCCAGACCGCGCGGGGCTGCGCCGTGACGTCGTACCAGGCGCTGCCGAAGGCCTCGCAGCCCGCCATCGCGGTGTCGTAGAGGGCGCGCGCGGTGAGCTGGCGGGCGGTGCCGCGGCTGAGGGTGAGCGCCGACCCGTCGGCGATCTGCAGGGCGTTGAGCGGGCACGCGGTGACGGTGATGGGCACCGTGGCGCCGGTCACGCCGTCGAGGGTCGCGCCGACGGACGCGGTGCCGGCCATGTTGCCCGTGATGAGCCCGTGCTCGCCCGCGGCGTTGCTGATCATCGCGGCGCCGGTGGCGCTCCAGGTGACCTGCTCGGTGACGTCGCGGGAGAAGGTGGTGACGCCGTCGCTGTAGGTGCCGAAGGCCCGCGCGCGGGCGGTGAGCCCGACCGGGACGAGGGTCTGGTCGACCGCGAGGTCGAGGCGCTGGAGGGTCACGGCCATGTTGATGGTGATGGTCGCGCTCGAAGAGATGGTGCCGCGGCGGGCGGTGATGAGCACCGGGCCCGGGGCGGCGGCGGCCGCGACGGTCACCACGCCGGCCGAGCCGCGGGCGCTGGAGACCGCGGCGCGGGCCGCGTCGGCGCTCTCCCAGGAGGCCACGTCGGAGAGGTCCATGGTGGTCAGGTCGGAGAAGACGCCGGTGGCGCGCAGGCGCACGGCGCCGCCGCGGGTGACGGTCACCGCCGCGGGGGTGACGGCGATCGCCGAGAGGGTGGCGTCGGTGACGCGCAGCGCGGTGGCGGCGCTCTGCCCGGCGAACTCCGCGCGGATCTCCGCCTCGCCCGCCGCGACGCCGGTCGCGAGGCCCCGCAGGCCGGTCTCGTTGGAGATGATGGCGACCGCGGTCATGGCGCTCGACCAGACGGTGCGGGCGTCGCCCGTGAGGTCCTCGACGTGCGCGTCGGCGTAGGTGCCCACGAGCCGGAACTGCACCGTGTACCCGCGCGGCACCGTCGACCCGACGGGCTCGAGGGCCAGCGAGGTGAGCGGCGAACGGGTCACGTGCAGGGCCACCGGGATGGCGTTCACGACGGGGTTGCTCCGGTCGTCGTAGAGGGCGCCGATGTCCGTGGCGCCCTCGCCAACGCCCGTGGCGACGCCGCGCATCCCCGCGGCAACCGAGATGCTCGCGACCGCCGCGTTGGACGACGACCAGAACAGGTGCGGGTCCTCCGTGAGGTCGACCGTGGTCCCGTCGAGGTGCGTGCCCATCACGCGAAACGCGCGGGTCATCCCGATGGGCAGGTCGGCGGGCATGGCCGGGGTGATGGTGATGGTGAGCACCCGCGCCGGGGCGACGGTGAGCGTGGCCCGCGCGGACCGCTGCCCGACGGTGGCCGTGAGCGTCGCCGCCCCGGGGCCCACGCCGCGGGCGTTGCCGTCCATCGCACCGACCGTCGCGATGGCGGGGTCCGAGGTGGTCCACTGCGCCGTGGTGGTCAGGTCGGCGGTGTGGCCGTCGGAGTACTGCGCCCGCGCGCGAAATGCCCGCGTCGCGCCGACCTCCACCTGCGCGGTCGCCGGGTCGACGGTCAGCGCGGTCAGCTGTGGGGCGTCGTCGTCGGGGTCGCAGCCCGCCGCGGCGAAGCAGGCGAGCAGGACGGCGAGCTTCGGTGTGAAGCTCCAAGGGTGATTCGAGGCACTCATGGCTTGCGTTCCTCCCATCGCGGACAGAGCACGCAGCGCGGCGCCATGGCTGCCGGAATGCGCCACGAATCACCGCCCCGGATACTCGTCCGTGGACGGACGACCTGAGCACCCGACATGCCACTCTGCCCCCGCGCGCCTCCGCGGCGAGTGCGCGATGACCGCGGCGCGCACTCCGTCGCCGACTGCACGCAGGTACTGCGAAGTCAGGCGATGCGTCGAAGCTCCAAGTGGGGGATCTACGGGTCGATGGCGGGCAGCGCGAGGGTGAACACCGTACGGCCGGGCGCGCTCTGCACGCGCAGCTCGCCGCCGTGGTCCGTCGCGATGCGCCGGGCGATGGTGAGCCCGAGGCCGGTGCCCCACGGGCGGGTCGAGTAGAAGGGCGCGAAGACCCTCGCGGGGTCGCCCGCGATGCCCGGCCCGTCGTCCTCGACCTCGAGCTCGGTGGTCTCTTCCGCGGCGAGCACCCGCAGCGCGATGCGCCCTCCCCCGGGGAGCGCGTCGATGGCGTTGCGCACCATGTTGAAGATCGCCTGGCGGATGCAGTCCTCGTCGAAGGCTACCGGCCGGGCCGCGGGGTCGAGGTCGATGCTCAGGGTGATGCCCCGCGCCGCGACCTCGGCGGAGACCATCCGCGCCACGGCCTCGGCCGGCGAGGACAGCTGCCCCGGCTGCGTCGTGGCCGAGAGCGGCCGGGCGAACCAGAGGAAGTCCGCGAGCAGCCGGTCGATGCGCCCGAGCTCGCGCCGGGCGACCTCGACGCTCGCCAGGTCGTCCGTGCGATCGGCGCGGCGGAAGCCCCGGGCGAGCGAGGTGAGCTCCAGCATCGCGGCGTTGAGCGGGTTGCGGAGCTCGTGCGCGAGCCCGCCGGTGAGCTCGCCCACCACCGCCAGCTGCTCGACGGCGCGCAGGCGACGCTCGGCCGCCCGGGCCGCCGTGACGTCCTGGCCGAACACCCACGCCAGCGGCCGATCGGGCACCATGCGCCACTCGACGCGCCGCTCGCCGCCGAGCGCGGTGCGCAGGGCGTGCTCCGTCGGCGCCTCGGCCGTCCACCCGTCGATGCCCCCGCTCGAGGGCGCCAGGAGGTCTTCGAAGCGCTGCCCGATGAGGGCGCTGCGGTGCAGCCCGCTCGCCGCCTCCACGGCCGGGTTGACGAGCTTGATGACCCCGTCGGAGTCGAGCCCGAGCATCAGCGTCGGCGAGGCGTCGACCAGCGCGCGGAGGCGCTTCTGCGCCCCGTCGCCCGACCGCGGGCTGGCGAGCGATGGGCGGTGCTGGGACTCGTCATCCATCGAGGTATTTCGACCCGTGCTTTGGCGGGCCGTGCCCATCGAACGATGGCGTGCCCGAGTCGCGGCGGATGCCGTGTCGGTACTCCCGCAGCCGATATTGGATCATCCGCACGCTCACCCCCAACACGTCCGCCGCGCGGTGCGTGCTGCCCTCGCAGGCCTCCAGGGTCGACAGGATGGCGTAGCGCTCGATGTCCTCCAGGCGCGAGCCCGGCAGGGCGGGCGGCGCCACCCCCAGCGCCCCGGCGACCGGGGGCGGGGCGATCGACGCGGTCCTCGGCGCCGCGCCCGCGGTGGGCAGCGCGAGGTGCTCGCGGTCGACGCGGTCGCCGCTGCACAGCACCACCGCGCGCTCGATGGTGTTCTCGAGCTCGCGCACGTTGCCCGGCCAGTCGTGCGCCTGGAGCGCCGCCATCGCCTCGTCGGTGAAGCCCAGGAGGTCGCGGCCCGCCTCGGCCGCGAAGCGCCGCAGGAAGTGGTCGGCCAGCAGCGGGACGTCGATGCGCCGCGACCGCAGCGCCGGCAGCTGGAGGCTCACCACGTTGAGCCGGTAGTAGAGGTCTTCGCGGAAGCGGCCCTCGCGCACCATGCCCGCGAGGTCGCGGTTGGTGGCCGCCACGATGCGCACGTCGACCTTGAGGGTCTCGTTGCCGCCCACCCGCTCGAACTCCCGCTCCTGCAGCACCCGCAGCAGCTTCACCTGGATGGCCGGCGAGACCTCCGCGATCTCGTCGAGGAAGAGCGTGCCCCCGTGCGCCATCTTGAAGCGCCCCTCGCGCCGCGTCGCCGCGCCGGTGAAGGCCCCGCGCTCGTGCCCGAAGAGCTCGCTCTCCAGCAGCGTCTCGGCCAGCGCCGCGCAGTGCAGCTTGATGAAGGGCGCGTCGCGCCGCGGCGAGGCCTGGTGGATCGCCTGCGCGACCCGCTCCTTGCCGGTGCCCGACTCGCCCAGCAGCAGCACCGTCGCCCGGGACGGCGCCACCTGCACCACGCTCTTGATGAGCGACTGCATGGCCACGCTGCTGCCCAGGAGGTTCTCGAAGCGGTGCTCCTGGCGCACGCGCTCGCGCAGGTGGCTGGCCTCGCGCCGCAGCGCGCGGTGCTCGTGCACGCGCCGGAGCACCAGGGCGAGCTCGTCGAGGTCGATGGGCTTGGTGACGTAGTAGTCGGCGCCCGCGCGCATGGCCTCGACCGCGTCGCGCACCGTGCCGTACGCCGTCATGATCACCACCGGGAGCCCCGGGTCGATGGCGCGCGCCCGGGTGAGGAGCTCGATCCCGTCGATGCCCGGCATGCGCACGTCCGTCAGCAGCACGTCCGGGGGCGCCGTCAGGAGCTTCTCCAGTGCCTCCTCCCCCGACCCGGCGACGTCGACCTCGTAGCCGTCCTCGGTGAGCAGCCGGGCGAGGGCGCGACGGGCCGTGGCCTCGTCGTCGACCACCAGCAGGCGCGAGGGTGCCAGGGGAATCTCGGAGGGGCTGTGGGATTCATGGCTCATGTCGATCCCGCGAACAGAGCATTGAACATTCCATGCGAGCGGCGCCGGAGAATACTGTCATCGCGAGCGTCAAGCGGCGCGCGATGGCTGCCGCCGCCGCACACGGTGCGCCGCCGCGACGCAGATCGTGCGCCGGGCGACCGAGGTTACGACAGATGTGCAGCGCGCGAGGCGTTGGCCCTGGCCGTGCGCCGCCAGGGCTCCCCGTGGACGGAGAACCCATGAACAGCTCGGACGGGTCGGAGGCCATGCAGCCGACCGCGGTGACCGTGGCCGTGTGCGCGGTGGACTTCTCGGGCAGGACGCGCGCAACGGGCGATCAACGGTTAACGCCTATGCCACCCATCCCCCCCACCGGGCACGACGGGCGCACGAGCGTGCGACCCCGGTGCACACGCTGCACGAACACCGTGCGTCGCCCTCCAGGGGACACCCGCGCGGCGTACCGCCGGGAGCGTTGGCACTCCCGATGCTCGATGGGAATTCCCCAGTGGCTCGCGCGGCGTTTGAGGGACCGCGCCGATGCCCCACACGGAGGCTCCGACATGAACATCGTTCACCGGCCCACCATCCATCCGAAGCCTACGATCCGTGGGGTCTTCGACCCCCTCCGGGCCATGCGCGACCTGCTGAGCCTCGAGCCCTGCGGGGAGATGCAGCGCGCCGAGGTGACGTCGGGGTTCCGCTTCGACCCGGTGTTCGAGAAGGCCGAGACCCCAGAGGGGTACCGCCTGCGGGCCGAGCTCCAGGGCCTCAAGGAGGGCGACCTGGAGATCTCCGTCTCGGGCGATCAGCTCACCGTCTGGGGCCACCGCGAGACCGACCGGCGCGAGGAGGGCGATCGGCACTACGTCTACGAGCACTCGTATGCCTCCTTCGGGCGCACCTTCACGCTGCCCGAGCGCTACGACGGCAGCCTGCTCGTGGCGTCGCTCGACGACGGCGTGCTCACGCTTCTGGTGCCCGCCCGGCGCGACGCCTGGGGGAGCGGCGACGGCGCCCGCGGCACATCGGGTGCTTGATGTCCGTTGTCCGCCGCCGAGGCGATGGGGCCGCGCGGGAATGGTTCACCGCGGCCCATGGAAGCAGGGGAGCGGAAGAAGGAGAGGGAGCCCGATGAAGGCCAGGCCAAGGAAGCCCGATGCGCAGTTGCAGATAGACGTCCAGAACGAGCTGCGCCGGGACACGCGGGTGAACGTCACCGACGTGGGCGTGAGCGCACGGGAGGGGGTGGTCGCCCTGACGGGCAACGTCGACAGCTGGGCCAAGCGCTACGCCGCCCAGCAGGCCGCGCACCGCGTGGCGGGCGTGCTCGACGTCGCCAACGACATCGAGGTGCACATCCCGGGGTCGTTCGAAAGCAGCGACGCGGACATCGCGAAGGCAGCGCGCGAGGCGTTGAAATGGGATGTGCGCATCCCCGAGGAGAAGATCCA
>CAIOSS010000955.1 GCA_903860995.1 uncultured delta proteobacterium
CCTGGCAGACCGTCACGCAGTACCCGCCGCGGAACCCGATGGCCGCCGACAGGCACAGCTGCCCGCTACGGCAGCTCCCCTGGGTGGGCGGGAAGCCCGCGCCCTCGGACTCGCAGGGCTCGCCGATGCCGCTGGGCATCACCCCGACGTCGGCCGGGGCCACGGGAACATCCACCGCGGGCGGGACGTCGACCGCAGGCGGGACGTCAGCGCCAGCATCCACCGCGGCGGGCGGCGTGAGGGTGGTGGTCTCCGAGCAGGCTGCGAGGGTCGTGAGGAGACCCACCAGGGTCCACCGTCGTCGCGGGGTCGTGCGCATGAACTCTCCGGCACCGGGGTCCGCGGTGGAATCCGCGGCGGCGCGGGGACCATTCACCATCCGGGCCCCGGCATCAAGGCTTCGCGTCGACCCCGACACCGTCGAGGCCCAGCGACTCTCGCACCTCGGTGACGATCATCAGCGCGAGCTGGCCGTAGAGCGCGTCGCCCTCGGCCGCGGTGCCCAGCGCGGGCGAGCCGAAATAGCCCCGCGCGGCGCCCATGGCCTTGAAGGTCACCTTGCCCTCGCGGATGGCCTTCGACAGCGAGATGGGCACCACCTCCAGGGTGGCGCGCACGTCGTCACGCACGAGGTCGGGGCGCGCGGCGAGCACCAGGGAGGTCTCGTAGCTGCCCGCGTGGCAGTCACCGCGGCGGAACTCCTCCCCCAGCGTGCGCCCCCAGCGCTTGGTGAGCTGACTGGGGAAGAGGGCGCCGGGCACCGCCGCCACGGCCGCCGCCACGGCCTCGATGTGCTCGGGCTCGAGGTGGTTGTTGACCACCACCACGCGCGAGAAGCCCGCGGCGATGTAGGCCGCGCAGAGCTCGCGCACCACCGCCGTGGTGGTCGCCGCGGAGAGCGAGATGGCGCCCGCGAACTCCGACGCGTAGCGGGTGACGCCGTACGGGAGCGTCGGGCACACGACGGCGGTGACGCCCGTCGCCCGGAGGTCGCGGGCGGCGCGCAGGCAGGCGTGCTCGGAGAGGAGGGCGTCGGTGAGCAGCGGGAGGTGCGGCCCGTGGGGCTCGGTGCTGCCGACCGGGAGCAGGGCCACCGGGTGCGGCTGCCGGAGCAGCGCGTCGACGTCGGTGGTGGCGAGCTCGGCGAGGCGGAGGGAGGTCATCGGTGGCTTACCTGGCAGTGTAAACAGTGGGGCCCGCGGCGGGGCTGTGCCGGGTTGTGCCCCGGGTCGCAGGGAGTGTGGCAGGCGGGAGGCAGTGTCACGGGAGCAGCGCGAGAATGCCAGCGGGGCACGGGAGGTGCTGTAGCGACGGGCGGGAGATGATGACCATGCGAAGTCACTGGTGGATGGGCGCGATGTTGGGGGTTGCGGTGCAGCTCGAGGCGCTCGACGCGCTGGCGTGCGGGGGGTGCTTCGGTCCGCCGCCGCCGACGCCGAGGGACGTGCAGGTGGTGACCGACCACCGGATGGTGCTCTCGCTCTCGGCGACGACGACCACGCTGTGGGACCAGTTCCAGTACAGCGGGCGGCCGTCGGAGTTCAGCTGGATCCTGCCGATCCGCTACACCCCGGGGCTGCGGGTGGCCATCGCCGACGACGGCTTCCTCTCGTACGTGAACAACATCACGGCGCCGCGCCTGCTGCCGCCGCCCTTCCCATGGGCGCCCTGTCCGCAGCCCCCCAGCGCGGGGGGCTTCGCCGACGCCTCGTTCGCCTCCGACGCGCCCACCGCGGCCGACACGGGCGTCACCGTGCTGCGCATGGAGGTGGTGGGGCCGTACTCGGTGTCGGTGATCCGCGGCACCGACCCGATGGCCATCCGCGACTGGCTTCGCACCAACGGGTACACGGTGCCCAACGAGCTCGGGCCGGTGATCGATTTCTACACCGCGATGGAGATGGACTACATCGCGCTGCGGCTGCGGCCCGACCCGGCGGGCCTCGTGCCGCGGATGCAGCCGGTGCGGGTGACCATGGAGGGCTACGTCCCGCGGCTTCCGCTGCGGATGATCGCCGCGGGCGTGGCCGACAAGGTGGGCCTCTCGCTGGTGGTCTTCGGCAGCTCGCGCATCGAGGCGAGCAACTTCCCCAACGGCGAGCTCTCCGACGCGAGCTTCACCTGGGACTGGGCCGGCCGGCAGAGCGCCGCGGAGGACTACCTCGCGGCCTTCAACGCGCTCAACCTCGCCAACGGCCGCCGCGTGTGGCTCTCCGAGGTGGCCGGACGCATGGACGTGGGGCGGTGGTTCATCCCGCGCTCGTCGCCGCCGCCCGGCCCCGACGCCAGCGTCGAGACCACGCCCACGGACCCGATGGACGACCTCCGGGTGATCACCTCGGCGATCTCCTCGACGCCCTACGTCACGCGCCTGCGGGCCGACCTCCCGGCGGCCATGCTCGACCGCGACCTCGAGCTCGGCGCCAGCGACCAGGGCGACCGCGCGGCGCTCTACCAGTACGCGCGGCAAACCAACATCCCGCCCCGCCCGATGTGCCTCGGGCCCGGCGACGGCGGGTTCATCTCCAACGACGTCACCGTGGTGGTGCCCGCGGTGGACGGCGGCGCACCCTCGCTCGACGGCGGCGTCGCGGCCACGGACGCCGGGAGCGCCCTGGTGCCCGCGACC
>CAIOSS010000956.1 GCA_903860995.1 uncultured delta proteobacterium
CGGCGCGTGGTGGCCGAGCGCTACCTGCTCTCGCGGCGCCCGGAGCTGCTCGAGCCTACGGAGGAGGAGATGCGCGCGGCCCTCGAGCAGGATCGCTTCCGGGCGCTCGCGGGCGATGGGGCGACCTCTTCCGAGGGCCGCGCGGCGGTGCGTCGGGAGCTGGTGCGGCGGGCGCTGCCCCGGGCGCTGCGGCAGTACCTGCGGGCGCTCGGGAGCCGGGTGCGCGTGCGGCGGTTCCGCGATGTCTGAGCGGCCGCGGGTGCGGCCGGCGACGATGGCCGACGTACCGGCGCTGGCGACCATCGAGCGCGCGTGCTTCGGGCGCGACGCCGCGGACGACCTGCTGGCGGCGGAGATCTCCCGGAGCTGGGCGCGCGTGCGTGTGGCGGAGCTCCCGGGCGACGGGCTCGCGGCCTTCATCGACGGCTGGCTGGTGGCGGACGAGTTCGAGGTGCACTTCGTCGCGACGCGCCCCGAGCGCCAGCGGCGCGGGCTCGCCGCGATGCTGCTCGATCACCTCCTGGCGGAGGTGTTCGCGGAGGGGGCGCGCTCGGCGGTGCTGGAGGTCCGGCGCGACAACACGCCCGCGCAGGCGCTCTACCGAACCCGGGGCTTCGGGGTGGTGGCCGAGCGCCGGAGGTACTACGACGACGGCGAGGATGCGCTCGTGATGCAGTGCGCGCTGGAGGGTTCTTTGGTGGTGCCGCGCCCCGCGCACTACGGTGAGCGTTGATGCCCCGCGCGAGAGAGACATCGACCCGCGCTGAAGGGCGAAGCGGTCGCACCGAAGGTCCGACGAGCGCCGCGAAGCTGGAGCTGGTGGAGGTCGCCCCGGAGGCCGAAGCCGAGCCCGAGATGCCCCAGGTCGAGGGGCCGTGGCGAAGCTACAAAGAGCGGGTGGCGTCGCTGGCCGATCGGGTCACCGAGGCGCAGAAGCCGATTCGCATCCTCAACGCGCTCAAGTGGGAGGGAAACGTCTGGGAGAACTTCCGGCGCTCGCGCTTCAAGGAGCCGCCGCGCGTCGACGCCGACTGGTACAGCAGGGTGGAGCTGGGCTTCGACCCGGTGGCCCGCGGCCGGGACTTCCAAGACCTCGCCGACGCCGTGCGCCGCGAGCTCGGGGCTGACGACGCGCTGGCGCGCATCCTGCGCGCGACGTGCCTGGAGTACCGCGACGTCTGCGCCATGTTGATGGTGCGCGGGAAGCCGGAGTTCCACGCCTACTCGCGCCGGCTGTACGGCTCGCCGAAGGACACCTTCCCCGACGGGCACACCACCGTGCGCGAGATCGCGCACACGCTCTACAACCTGCTCAATAGCCTCGACGAGCCCACCCTCGGGCTCCAGCCGCCGCGAGACCTCGACGGGGCCCAGGTGGTCGACATCCTCCAGGGGCGCTTCACGAAGTACTTCGGTGACTCCGCGGTCAACGTGGCCATCGACGACGGGATCATCGCCGACGCCGCCGCGGGCGGCGACTACGTGAAGATCCGCGGAGGCGCGCGCTTCAGCCAGGTGGACGTGGACATTCTCGAGGTGCACGAGGGCTGGGTGCACGTCGCGACGAGCCTCAACGGCGCGCAGCAGCACGTCGCGCGCTGGCTCTCCAAGGGCCCGCCGAGGACGACCTCCGTGCAGGAGGGCCTCGCGGTGCTGATGGAGGTGCTCACGTTCCGGAGCCACCCCCGGCGCGCGCGGCGGCTCAACGAGCGGGTGATCGCCATCGACAAGGCCGAGGACGGGGCCGACTTCCTCGACGTGTTCGAGTGGCACCGCACCGAAGGGTACGAAGAAGAGGAGTGCTTCAACGCCGCGCGGCGGGTGTTTCGCGGCGGCACCCTCGGGGGCGGGGCGCCCTTCACCAAGGACATCTCGTACACGAAGGGCCTCGTGTCGAACTACCACTTCATCCGCTCGGCGATCCGGGCGGCGCGCCCCGAGCTGGTGCGCTTCCTGTTCGTGGGGAAGGTGGCGCACGAGGACGTGCCGGTGCTGTGGTCGCGGGTGGCCGACGGCGTGGTGCGCCCGCCGAAGTTCCTCCCGCCGCTCTTCAGCGACCTCAACGGCCTGGCGATCTGGATGGCCTACTCGACCTTCTTCTCCCAGATGGGGTTCCAGGAGATGTACGACTACTACGCGCAGCTCTTCCGTCAGGCCTGAGCCCGACAGCCCCGGAGCGACGGGGCCAGCGGCGACGGCCCCGCAGGCCGAGCCGCTCGTCGCGGCAGCGCGCGGCAGGAGGAGTCGCTCGGGCTCACCTTCGGGCTGACGACCGGCGCCGAGCAGGCGAGGGTGACGCTCCGACCACGGGCGAGCGTGCGCGGCAACGAACGACCGGGTGGGCCCCGACGGGGGAGGGACGCGAGCTACCGGGTGACCACCAGCAGCGCCCAGGCGAGCACCGCGACGCCGAGCCCGGCGGCAGCGCCCAGGTAGCGGTAGCGCTGCGAGCCACCGCGCAGACCGTAGGCGTGGCCGAGCAGCGCTCCGGCGATGAAGCACATCGGCACCACGATGCCCGATAGCTTCGCCGCGAGCTCGATGCCAGCCCTTCCGCGGCCCGCGAGGGCGCGGGTCTCGACCAGCCAGGTGAGCGCGAAGCCCGAGAGCAGGCCCACCGTACCGCCGGTGATCCATCCGAAGCGGGCGGCCCAGGTCTGACGCTCGATCTCCGTGGGTTCGGTGCTCAACGGGCTCTCCATCGAAGGGGCGCAGCGAGGCGGAGGGTGCCGCGGGGAGGGTTAGACGCCCTGCGCGGCGATGGGCTATACACCGCGTCGCCCGATCGGGTCGCGTCATTCCGGCACGGCGGTGGTCCCCTCTCCTGAGGGGGTTACGCCACCAGGCGAGCGGCCCGTCCATATCCCACGCACGGAGACGAAAGAATCATGGCAAGAGTCTTTGCACGGCCCACCGAGGGCGAGGCCATCACCCGCGGCGCCGACGGTCACCTCAACGTCCCGGACCACCCCATCCTCCCCTTCATCGAGGGCGACGGCACCGGGCCCGACATCTGGCGCTCGAGCGTGCGCGTCCTCGACGCGGCCGTCGCCAAGGCCTACGGCGGCAAGAAGAAGATCGTCTGGCACGAGGTGTATGCCGGCGAGAAGAGCAAGAAGCTCTTCGACAAC
>CAIOSS010000957.1 GCA_903860995.1 uncultured delta proteobacterium
CGCGGCGGCGCCCACCAGCCACGACTTCATCGACACCCGCATCACCTGGACCTTCGGCGACGACGACCTGCTCGCCGCCACGGGCCAGCGCGTGCCCGTGTCTCCGCTGCCACGCATCGGCGACCGCTCGCAGTACCAGCTCTTCTTCGACGCCCTCAACAGCCGCTTCGCCGGCCGCGAGAACCTCACCCACCTCGCGATGTATGCCCGCGCGCCGGGCTTCATCCAGGGCCTCACCACCGAGGCCGCGCTGGTGCTCCGCGTCGACCTCTCGCAGCTCTCCAGCGGGTCGGGCAACCTCAACCAGGCCTTCTACGACGCCGGCACCTACCTCCGGGTGTCGTACGCCCTCGGCCAGGGCCGCGAGAACCGCGACAACTTCGCGATCACCTTCTTCCCCTTCGACACCGACCGCTTCCGCCTCGGCTACCTCTGGGACCTCTCCTGGGGCGGCAACAGCGTGTTTCCGCGCCGCGTCGGCCCCGCGCCGGGCGTGAAGCTCTCCCTCGACATCGGCGCCCTCTCCCTCTGGGCGGGCTTCAAGACCTCTGGCATCGTGGTGCCGCTCGAGGTGGTCACCTCGTCGCGCGACATCGAGATCGTGCGCGTCGAGGAGACCCAGTACGCCGGCCTCGCGGGCCTCGGCCTACGCGGCGGCGACAGCTTCCGCTTCGACCTCTCGGGCGGCTGGTTCGCCCAGGGGCGCTTCGACTTTGCGGGCGTTCGCGGCCAGCAGGTGTACATCTTCGGCGCCTCGGCGCGCGCGGTGTACTCGTCGGGCCTGCGCACCACGCAGTCCCTCGACATGATGCTCTACCGCAACGACCCGACGGCCCCCTTCGTGGCCTTCGCGCCGGAGACCTTCACCCCGGGCACGGTGCAGTACGCCCTCTCCGCCGAGGTCACCGCCACGGCGCAGAACCTCGCGGACATCAATTTCCCCGGGCGCACGGCCATCCAGCCGGGCTTCGCGGGCGCCCTCCAGGGCCGCCTCAAGGCCGGGTACTTCGGGGCCAGCGTGACGGGCCTCTTCCGCGACGTGCCCTTCCTCCTCCGCGACGTGCCGAGCTTCATCCCCTTCCAGACGCTCCCCAGCGACGCGGTGGTGCAGCCCGAGCTCTTCTTCGCCGCGCAGGTCGACTACACCCTCGCGCGCCTCCACATGACCCCGAGCCTCATCGTGGGCGTGCAGCTCCCGGCGACCTTCAGCTCCACGGTGCGCGAGGGCTCGCTGCTCTCGTCGCGCACGCTGGTCATCCGCCGCGCGGGCAACTTCTCCATCCTGCCGCCCGGCGAAGACCGCGTGCCCATCATCTCCGCGCGCGCGTCCTTCCGCTGGGACCTCTCCACCATCATGGCCGGCATCTTCTGGGTGCAGTACGTGCTCGACCAGAACAGCACCCTCCTCCAGGTCGACGCCTCGGGCACCCGCCAGGTGCGGGTGTTCCAGTCGCCCAACCAGCTGGGCTTCGGCGTCACGGCGCAAGCCCGCTTCTAGGCGGTCAATCCCGCGTCGGCATTGGCGCGCCGGGTGGGCTGTTGGTAGGGTTCGCGACGCGCGATGGCATTGTTCAAGGTCCGACCGTCCCGGGGTTCGTGGGCCTTCTTCGTGCTCATCACGGTGGCCGCGATCACCCGGCGGCAGTGGTCCCGGCACGAGCAGCAGGTCATCCGCCGTGACGGCCCCGCGGCGGAGAGCGCCCGCGCCCTCGCCACCTGCCTCTTCGGCGCCAACACCGCATGGCTGCTCCGCGAAGACTTCGAGCCCAACCCCGACCCCACCATCCAGGTGAAGGTCAGCGCCGCCACCCAGAAGGACCTCTGGGCGGCGCGCGTCGGGTCGTGGCTCCGCGCGCAGGCCGCCGGAGCCCTCTCGCACGAGTGGCCGTCCCGCTGCGTGGCCCCGCTCGACGAGCTCGACCAGCGCCTCCCGGCCGCCTCGCAGCGCTCGCAGACCCTCACGCAGACCCTCCAGAACGTGCGCCGCGCCCTCCAGGGGCCCGCGCCCGGCCGCGTGCCCTTCGCCCGCCCCGGCGAAGACCCCGCCGACCGGCAGACCGAGCTGATCCGCGTCGTCGACGACGGCTCTGGGGCCGCGCTTCCCGCGCAGCTCGCGTCGCTCTTCTCCGACGTGCGCGACCTCTCCCTCGGCACCCGCGACCGATGGAGCCCTTTCCCCCTGCGCCAGGAGCAGTTTCCGATGCCCCCGCCGGCCGAGGTGCCGCGGTGGCGCGACGTCCCGGCGGGGCACGAGCAGGCCGTGCTGGCCTCGCCCACGGTGTACTTCTACCGCTCTCTCGTCGACGGCCGCACGCACCGCGTGGACTTCGACCGTCGCTCGCTCAGCGACACCGAGGTGGGCAGCGCGGTGGCCTGGCGTGAGGCCCCGCGCGGCGGCGTACTGCGGGCCTCGACCGAGCAGGGCGGGGCGGTGATTCCGATGGAACCCACCACGCGGGTTATCGCGCTGCCCGACGAGCCGGGCGTGACGCGCCGCGGGGAGGCCTTCGACTGGCAGGCCGCGGCGAGCCCCGACGGCCTCGCGTGGATGACCCGCACGCAGGGCACCGTGCGGCTGCGCGCGCTGCGCTTCGACGAGCCCGGGCGCTGGAGCGACGCCGTCACCCTCGGCGCCCCGGAGAGCCAGATGGGGGCCGTGGTCGCCCCGGAGGCCCTCGACGCCGCGCGCTGGCGGGTGACCCTCCTGCGCCCGCGCGCAGTCGACGTCGCGGTCGAGCAGCACGTCGTCGCGGTCACCCCGGGCGGGCTCACGGTCACCCCGGGCCCGCGGCGCGAGCCCGTGGTCTTCGCGTCGGTTCAGGGGATGCTCACCTGCGGCGCGGAGGGCGTGCGCTACGTGGCGCTGCTGGGCGCGCGGGGCGTCGCAGTGCTGCGCGTCGAGGGCGAACAGCTACGGGCGGCGCAGGCCGCGGTGGCGGCGACGTGGGGCGCCGAGCCGACGCTTCGCTGCGACGCGGGCCGCGCGCTGCTGCTGGCCGACCCCCCGACGATGGGCGCCGCCGCGCTGGTGGTCACCTTCCCGGTGGGGCGCGACCCGGCGGTGGAGATGGTGCCGCCGCTGCCGTACGACCGCGGCGGGGCGCGGCTGCGCGAGGTGCTGCTGGTCGACGACGGCCTGGTCGCCGTGGCGGCGCACGCGACGGCGCTGCGGGCGTGGCGGCGGCCGCTCCAGGCGACGCGCTGGGAGCCCGGCGGGTACGTGGGCTCGCTGGCGCCGGGCATCGACACGATGCGCGAGGTGCGCTCGCTGCGGGGCGTCTCGCAGGGCCGCACGCTGGCGGTGTGGGTCGAGGGCGACGCGGTCACCCGGCGCACCGTGGTGGTGACCGGCGAGGCCGCGGAGGGCAGCGGCGCGCAGGCGACGCGGGTGGTCGAGACGCGGGCGCCGTTCCGGGTGCTGATGATGTCCGAGGACAGCGGGCGCAGCTTCGCGGGGCGCTGAGCCGGCGCCCGGCTCACTCCAGGTAGTCGAGCTCCTTGCCGTAGGTCTCTTCCATGCGCCAGAGCGACACCAGCGCGAGGGCGAGGCAGGCCGCGCCCACCACCGAGGCGCTCGCCACGAGGGAGAGCCCGCGGGCCTTCAGGCCGATGAAGGCCGCCGTGAGCAGCGGCACGCTCCCGCGCACGAAGTTGGGCACGCTGGTGGTCACCGTCGCGCGGAGGTTGGTGCCGAACTGCTCCGCCGCGATGGTCACGAACACCGCCCAGTACCCGATGCCGAAGCCCATCGCCGCGCAGAGCGCGTAGAGATCCGTGGCCGTCCCTCCGGCGTGGGTGAGGAACACCCCCACGAGGGCGGTGGTGAACAGCAGGAAGCCCAGCACCACCCGGCGGCGCGAGCCCAGCCACTGGCTCAATGCCCCGCTCGCGAGGTCGCCCAGTACGAGGCCGAGGTAGGTCCACTGCACGGCGCTCGCGGCGCTGACGGCGCCCACCACCCCGAAGGCCCGCGCGAACTCCGGCGCGCCCGTCACCAGGATGCCCACCACGAACCAGATGGGCAGCCCGATGAGCACGCAGCGCACCAGGCGAAACAGCCGCGGGGGCGACAGGAACAGCATCCGCAAGTCGCCGCGCTTCACCGTCTCGTCGCGCACCCGGGAGAACATCCCCGACTCCAGCATCGAGACGCGGGTGAGCAGCAGCGCGAAGCCCAGCGCGCCGCCCACGAGGAAGGCCGTGCGCCAGGAGTAGTTCTTGCCGACGTAGGCCGCGAGCACGGCGCCGAAGAGCCCCACCCCCGCGACCACCGCCGTGCCGTACCCGCGGTGCTTCGCGGGCAGGGTCTCGCTCACCAGGGTGATGGCCGCGCCCAGCTCACCCGCGAGCCCGACCCCGGCCACGAAGCGCCAGAACTCGTACTGCCCCAGCGTGCTCACGAAGGCGTTGGCGATGTTGGCCGTCGAGTACAGCAGGATCGACCCGAACAGCACGCTCACCCGCCCCCGCTTGTCGCCGAGCACGCCCCAGAGCAGGCCACCCCCGAGCAGCCCCCACATCTGCCAGCTCAGGAGCGCGAGCCCCACGGTGAGGCTGTCCGCGGGCGGCACCCCGAGGTCGGCGAGGGACTTCGTGCGCACGATGGAGAACAGCAGCAGGTCGTAGATGTCGACGAAGTACCCGAGCGCCCCGATGAGCACCGTGGCGATCATCGTGCGACGGGAGGCGGGCTCGACGGCGGAGGAGGTTGCCACGGGCGGGATGACACCCGACGCGGGCGACGGGCGTCAATCGTCGAAGGGCGGCGGCGCGGGGTAGCCGCCGGTGTCGCCGTCGCGCGCCGCGGCGGGCTGCACCTGCGCCCGGTACGGTGCGGCCTCGGTGGTGGGGTCGGGCGGCGGCGGGGCGGCGCGCTGCAGCCTGCGCTGCCACACTGCGACGGCGCCCCCGAGGCCCGCGGAGAGTCCGACCGCCGTCACCAGCGCTTCGATCAACATGGCAGCGGGTGGCTATACCACCTGGCGGCGCTGCCGGTCGGACACCCTCGCCAGCACCGCGCCGCGGAGGGCGTCGAGGCGGTCGCGCACGAAGGCGAGCTGGGCCCCGTAGCCCCGGGCGGCCTTCACCTCGTCGGGCCGGGACACCACCGCCACCCGTAGCGTGTCCGCCGTCGCCGCGCTGCGCGCCGCCGCCCGCAGCAGCCGCGCGCCGTCGAGCGCCGCCATCGGGAGCGCCGCCACCAGGACGTCGGGGCGCATCGCCCCGAGGGCCAGCAGCACGTCGATGGAGGCAGGCCACGCGAGCACTTCGAAGTCTGGCGAGAACACCGCCGCGACCGCCTCGGGCGTCACCGCGTCGCCCTCCACCACGAACAACAGCGGCCGCACACGCTCCACCTCCGGCGGGACCTCGTAGCCCTGGTGATCGAGGAACCGCGCGAGGTCGCTTCGCAGCACGCGCCGGTGGCCGCCCGCGGTCTTGTGCGCTGCCAGGAGCCCTTGGGCGATCCACGAAACGACGGCAGGGCGGGTGACGCCGCAGTAGCGGGCCACCTCTTCGGTCGTGAATTCCCGCTCTCCGAGCATCGCGCGCAACAGACTCGCACAAGCCCTTGACGACGGGAATCGTCGCTGGTAATCCCTCGTCTCCCTCGAAGAGAGAGGGGCTGTAGCTCAGCTGGGAGAGCGCCTCAATGGCATTGAGGAGGCCACCGGTTCGATCCCGGTCAGCTCCACAACACCCATCGCATCCAACGCCAACGGATGCACCACCCTACCGGGTCCATGTCTTCACCGACATCGACCCGGTAGTGCTTTGTGGGCCCTGCGCGGCTTGATCCGCCGCCGGGGGATGGAGCATCTTGCGCGCCCCATGCGCACCCCCTCCTTGCTGACGCTCACCCTCGCGCTGCTTCTCCCGGCCTGCGGCGCTCGCCAGCCGACCGCCACGAGCGCCCCCCCGGTGGCCGCCGCGGGCGACGCGCAGGTGATCGCCACGGCGGACGTCCCCGCGGCCTCGCCGTGGCAGGGCCTCGGTCGCCCGGAGCTCTCGACGCTGGTGCGCGACGACGCCCGCCGGCGGCTGGTCACCGAAGGCGAGCCCGGCTTCGACGCGGCCCAGCTCGGCACCTACGTCACAACCCCGGCGCAGGCCCCGGAGCTGTCGGGGCGGCGCTGCGACCGGCTGCTCGACCTGGCCGTGGTGGCCCTCGCCAACGACGCGCTCGACGAGGCCGAAGGGCTGGTGCGCCTGGTGCGCGCGCGGGCCCGCAACCGGAACATGGTCTTCGCCGGGACGACGGTGCTCGCGGAGATCGCGCGGCGCCGGGCGGGGGAAGACCCGGCGGCGCAGCAGCGGGCCATCGAGGGGGTGCTGCGCGAGCTGCCGAAGCCCCGCTTCGGGGCGGCGACGGTGGTGTTCCAGATGTACCAGACGCAGGCGCAGCTCGACGCCCGGGGGGAGCAGACGCGGCAGCAGATGGTGTCGCCGGAGACCGCGCGGGCGGTGCTGTGGTTCAGCGAGGTGATGCCGGGCGTGGTGCGCGCCCGCGAGCGCTTCCTGGCGGCGGTGACGGCGGTGCGCGCCGAGCTCGACCGGCAGCCCGCGGAGCCCGAGTACAACTTCCGCGACGTCGACCTCGCGGGCCAGCGCGACGCCCGCCCGGTCAACGTGGCGGTGTGGGACGTCGGCACCAACCCCGACCTCTTCCGCGCGCAGCTCATCGAGAATCCGGGTGAGCCCGCCAACGGCCAGGACGACGACCACGACGGACTCGTCGATGACACCCACGGCATCGCGAGCGACCCCGACCCGGCGCAGACCGCCCTCTTCTACAACCCCGGCGAGGCGACCATCCGGCAGTACTCGCCCTTCCTCCGCGGGGTGATGGACCTCCGCGCCGGCATGGCCTCCACGCCCGCCGCGCAGCGGGTGCTCGAGCTCCAGCGCGGGGTCACCGACGCCGCCGCGGCGCGCGCCCTCGACCAGCGCCTCGACGAGGTGGGCGAGTGGGCCCACGGAACGCACGTCGCCGGGATCATGCTCCGCGGCAACCCCCACGCCCGCCTGGCGATCTTCCGCAGCGCGTGGGCGGGGGAGAGCCGGGTGTACGACCAGCGCGGCCCGACGGACGCCGAGCTCGACGCCGAGGCGGCCAACATCGACGCCATCGCGGGCTTCATCAACCGGCACCGCGTCCGGGTGGTCAACGCGAGCCTCGGGTTCTCCCGCGAGTACGTGGAGGACGCGCTGCGCCACGAGCGGGCGCTCTACCGCACCGACGCCGACGTGCGGGCCCGCGCCGAGGTGGTGCAGCAGCGCCGCCGCGCCAACTGGCAGCGGGTGTTCACCGCGTGCCCGCAGACCCTCTTCGTGGTCGCGGCGGGCAACAGCAACCAGGACGTGATCGAGTACGGCGAGGTGCCCGCGAGCAACGACGGCGCGACCAACCTGCTGGTGGTGGGCGCGGTCGACCGCTTCGGCCACTGGGCCACCTTCACCAACAGCAACCCCGAGCGCGTGCAGGTCTTCGACCACGGCGTCGAGGTCGACAGCCTCGTCCCCTCCGGGGAGCGCGTCCCGCTCTCGGGCACCTCCATGGCCTCGCCCAACGTCGCCAACCTCGCCGGCAAGCTCGCCGCGCTCGACCCCGCGCTCACCCCCGAGCGGCTCATCACCGTCATCCGCGAGACCGGCCGCCCCATCGCCGCGCCCTTCAACGGCCGCATCACCGACGAGGCCGCCGCCATCGCCCGCGTGCGCCGCGAGCGCCGCCCGGTCACCCCCGCCCGCCCGGTCACCCCCGCCCGCCCCGCCGCGCGCTGAAGCTCCCACCCGCCCCATCCGCCCGCCCGATGCGTCGAAGCAACCCCGACCTGAGCCCGCTGACGCCCGCCGTCGCGCTCCCGTACACCCCCGAGGAGATCGAGGCGGCTTTACAGGAGGTCGTATTGCCCGAGCGCCTCGCCCGGCTGGCGGCGGTGGCGGACGCGCGCCTCGGCTCCGTCGCGGTGGTGCTGGAGTCGGTCATCGACCCGCACAACACCGCCGCGGTGCTGCGCACCGCCGACGCGCACGGCGTCGGCGAGGTGCACATGATCGAGCTCGGCACGAAGCCCCTGCTGGCGAAGCGCGTGACCCGCGGGTGCGAGCGATGGATGGACGTGCTGCTGCACCGCTCGACCCCGCCGTGCGTCGAGGCGCTGCGCGCCCGGGGCTTCGAACTCTGGCTCGCGGACATGGCCGGCACCGCCACCCTGGAGGAGGTCGCCCGCCGGCCGAGGGTGGCGCTGGTCTTCGGCAACGAGCACCTCGGGGCGAGCGCGGAGATGCGCGCGGCCTGCGCGGGTACCTTCTCCGTGCCCATGCGCGGCATGGTCGAGAGCCTCAACGTGTCGGTGGCCGCGGGCATCGCCCTGCACGCCGTGACGAAAGACCGCCCGGGCGACCTTGGCGAGAGGGAGTCCCGTGCGCTAAGAGCGCGCTTCCTGATGGAGAGCGTGCGCAGCCCCGAGCTGGTGATCGAGCGCTGGCGACAGTCGCAGGTGCGGCCGTGAGCGTGCGCGTCGAGCGCGCGAAGAGCGACTCGCCGAGGCTGCCGCTGACGCTGCTGGGCGCGGCGGTGTGCGGGCTCCTGGGCTACCGCGGGGCGCTGGCCGTGCCGTGGCCGCGGGAGATGGAGAGCGGCGGCGGTCGCTCGGGCGCGACGGAGCCCGACGAGCCCGCGGGCC
>CAIOSS010000958.1 GCA_903860995.1 uncultured delta proteobacterium
CGGCGAGCGCGCGAAGGCGGCGGACGTGCGCGCCGTGGGCAGCGGCGACCCGTGCCCCCAGTGCGGCGCCGGGCTGCAGGAGTACAAGGGCATCGAAGGGGGGCACATCTTCGTGCTGGGCACGCACTACACCGGGAAGATGGGCGCGAAGTTCCTCGATGAGAGCGGCGCCGAGAAGCTCATCGTGATGGGGTGCTACGGCATCGGCGTGTCGCGGCTGATCGCGGCGACGGCGGAGCAGTGCCACGACGGCGACGGCCTCACGTGGCCGATGTCCATCGCCCCGTACCAGGTGATGCTCTCCGCCCTGGTCACCACCCCGGAGGCCGTGGCTGCGGCTGACGGACTGTACGAAGCGCTGACCGCGCGCGGCGTCGAGGTTCTCTTCGATGACCGCGACGAGCGACCTGGGGTGAAGTTCAAGGACGCCGACCTGCTGGGCATCCCGCTGCGGGTGACCCTCGGCAAGAAGAGCCTGGAGCAGGGCAAGGTGGAGGTGAAGGCGCGCACCAGCAAGGACGTCGAGCTGGTCGACATCGTCACCGCAGCGGACGCCATCGCCGCGCGGGTGAAAGCTGCGCTGGGCTGAGGGAAGTGGTCGCTCCCGGGGGGGGAGCGCCCAAGCGGCGGGAAGGGCTACAGCCGACGCTGGAGGTCGTTGGCGCCGCCGCCCTCGGTGGCGCGGCGGTAGGTGAACCCGCCGCGGAGCACGACGCTGCGACCCTCGTTGGTGAGGATGTAGACATCGATGGGATGACCGCGGTCGGCCTCGCGCGCCTCCGGTGTCGTGAGGACGATGGTCTCGTCGTCGGCGATGCCCACGTTCTGCGCCGCCTTCGGCCCGAGGCGAACCTCAAGGCCGCCGAGCGCGCGGAATCCATGGCCCCGGATGCGCACCTCCTCGCCGCCGCTCGGGCGCCCGGAGGCCGGGTTGATGCTCTGGAAGAACACGCCTTCCTTCTTGCAGCCCGTCGAAGCGGCTGCAGTCACGAGCAGCGAAGCCATCAGCACAGTGCGCAGCGCACGAACCATCGTTGAAACGCCTCCTCAGCTTGAACGCCGCGGACGCTAGTCGAGGGGCGTTGACAGGGTCAAGCCTCGATGGCGCCACGTGTGTATTCGTGCGAACACACTGTGCCGTCGAGCCAATGAATCGATGGCTCACGAGACTCCCATGACAGGCCCAGCGAACCACGTGCGCGGCGCGGATGTCGCGATGCTTTCGATGGGACAGGCTCTTGTGCGACGTGGCATGTTCACTGCAATCTCCGGGTGTTTGTGATCACAACCGTGTGGTCGGACGAAGTGAGGTAAGCGGCCGTGGCGAAGAACAAGGGCAAGCGCAACCGTACCCAGCGCAACTCCGCGACGTCGACCACGCTCATCGGCCCGGGGCCAACCACCGGCGGCGCCGCCTCGGAAGCGGAGGATTCCGAGTCTGACGAGCGCGAGTCGATCGCCCCCGAGGGCCGGGGCTCCGCGGTGTCGATCGAGCCCACGCCGAGCAGTGACAACGTGATCCCCTTTCCGCGCGCGTCCATCGCCGTGGAAGGGCGCGATAACAAGTCCACCCTCATCGCGGGCACAGGTTCCTTCGCCACCCCGAAGGCGGCGCCTGCGGAGGCTGACGCGCCCGCAGCCGATTCGGCGGTGCGCCCGGTCGCCGGGGAGCATGAACGCACGACGCTCCCGCCCGAAGACGCGACCGGCGAACGCGCGAAGGTGCCCCCGCCGGAGGCCCCGGTCGCGGCGGTCGACAAGCCGGTGGCGAAGGCCCCCGAGAAGGCCGCGAAGGCCTCCGAGGACGAGACCCGGAAGACCCTCCGCGGCGAGGTGGTCGGCAAGAAGGACGAGCCCCGGCGGGGCCACAAGGATTCGCTCTCGACGCACCTGAGCGACGAGGCCAAGGCCTTCTTCTCCGAGGCCGCGGCGGTCGCTGCCTACAAGGAGACCCACGACACCTTCGAAGACCTCGCCCCGGCCTCCGAAGAGCACGCCCTCGAGGCCGCGCGTAGCAAGCGTGCGATGGCCATCACCGGCGCCCTCCTCGTGGGCGTCATCGCGGTGGTCGCGGGCTTCGGCATCTACTCCCGCACGAGCGTCCCGGAGACGGGGCTCGAGACCCGGCCCACCGCCGTCGAGCCCGTCGAGCCCGTCGCGCCGGTTGCGGCCAACCCGACACCCGCGCCCGCGGCCGAGCCCACGCCGCCGCCCCCGGCCGAGCCCGCTCCGCCCACAGCGGTGGCGCCCCCGCCTGCCGCCGAGGCCACTCCACCTGC
>CAIOSS010000959.1 GCA_903860995.1 uncultured delta proteobacterium
GGGCGAGCGCGCCGCGATCTGGGTGGTGAGCGAGGTGTCGAGGCCCGCGGCGCCCGCAAACCCGAGGCCCAAGCCGATCCAGTCGGCGAAGTGGTAGTTGGCGCGCAGCCCGAAGAAGAGCTCCCGCGAGAACTCGTCCTGGAGGGTGATGCCCACCGTCGGGGTGAGAGACAACCGGTTTTCGCGGTAGCGGACCAGGCGCGCTACGGAGCGGGCGCCGGCCAGCGGGCCGCGAATCTGGATGTCCTGCGCGGCGGCGGAGCTCGTGACGAGGCTCGCTCCCGCGAGCACCAGCGTTCCAATCAGGCGCTTCATCGATGCCATCTTTCTTCGCTCCGCAACGCTTACTTGGGCAGGTGGTACGAGAAGCTGAACGGCAGGAACACCGTGAGCCCCACGGAGAGCATCACGTTGTCCGTGAGCGCGCTCTCGCTCGTCCAGTTGGCCGGGTTGCGGCGACAGGTCGTGCAGGTCGTCGAGATCGCACCGCCCGCCCCGGGGCCCGTCTCCGGCAGGTTGGTGTTCGTGTTCTCGAGGAGCTCGGGATAGATGAAGTTTCGCAGCTCGGCGGTGATGGCCACCGACCGCGATACAAACACCCGGAACCCGAGGCCCGCGTCGAACAGGATGCGGGTGTTCCAGTCGAAGGTGCGAACCTCCGGGTCTACCGCCGCGATGGGGCGCGTACGCATGATGCCGACGCCGGCAGTCAGGTACATGTCCCAGTGGAAGATGAAGCGGTTGAACATCGAGAACTTCCCGTACAAGGGCACGTACGAGAAGTTCACCGCGGCCGCGAGTTGGTACTCGTTGATGGGCACCACGAGCTCGGCCGAGCGGCCGACGAAGTAGTTCACGTCCGACGAAGCGTTGAGCCCCTGGAAGAACACGCCCGTCACGCCGACGGCGAGCACGTTCGAGATCCAGTAGTTCATCGAGAGCCCGAAGCCCGTGTGAGACACGAACGGATCGTTCAGCGAGAAGTTCGCCGACGGGTTGATCTCGAAGCGGTGATTGCGCAGCGCGTAGATCTGCTGCACCGCGTAGATCTCCTCCTGGAGGCGGTGCCGCTGCGTCGTGACGTCCCCGCCGGGGACCGTGAGCGATGGCAGCGGCGAATCGCCCGACCCGCTCGGCGTGGCCGCCGAAGGCGTCGGCTGTGCCGTGGCCTCCTCTGCCCCGAACGTCATCGAGCCGCTGTCATCTCCGCCCGCGGGCGGAGTCGGTTGCGCGCTGCGAGGCTGCGCGAGCAGCTGCGACGGTGCGCCCAGGAGCGCTGCCGTCAGCAGCGCTCGGACGATCTTTCCTCGACCCATCGTCACCCCTGTCATGGTGCCTGCCAGTGCCCTTGTCCGCGATTCTAACTACTGGAAATCGCAGGGAATTTCGCCAACCTCGAAACGACTATATCACGCGCTCTTCGCGCGTCGCAACAGCATTGTCTGGGCCGTCGGACGCTCAGGCGTCCGCGCCCTCGCCCCGCGAGAACAGCGCCTCGACGAACTCCGCCGCGTCGAAGTCGCGGAGGTCGTCGGCCTTCTCGCCGACGCCGATGAAGCGTACCGGCAGCTTGAACTCGTCGGCCACCGCGAGGATGACACCGCCCTTGGCCGTTCCGTCGAGCTTGGTGAGCACCACGCCCGACACGTCCA
>CAIOSS010000960.1 GCA_903860995.1 uncultured delta proteobacterium
GCGGGCGGAGCGCCCGGCGCGGCGGGGGCGCCCGGCTTTGCGAAGGGGTTGAGGCCAGAGAAGGGGCTGCCACCGACCATGCCCCCCGCGGCGAGGGGCGTGACGCCGCCGGCGCCGAAGGACGACTGCGCGCCGAAGTTGCCGCCCCCCGCGGGCGCGCCGATCGGGCCGAAGCCGCTGGAGCTGGCCGGCGCCCCGGGGGCAGGCGCGGCGGGCGCGAGGCGGACGTTCATGTTGCTCACCCAGGCCTCGCGACCGTCGTCGAAGCGGACCTTCACCAGCTGCGCGGCGGGGTTGATCTCCACCGCGGTACCTGGGGCGAACCCGCCGCCGAGCCATGAGGCCATCACCCGTGATCCTGCCGCCATCGCGCTCATCGAATCGTCGCTCCCTGGTTGAGTGTCCGCGCGGCGTAGCGTACACGCCCGGCGGTCGTCGCGCATCGGTCGCGTGCTACGGTCGCGCTCGGCGAACCGAAACCCGATGGCGCGATCCAACCAGCCCCCGCCCGACGAGGTCGCGACCCCCGACGGGGCCCCCGATCGCACCCTGCTTCGCGCCTCGTTGCGTCGGCTCGCCGCCGCCGTCCAGGCCGCGCTGCCGCCGCTCGCAGCGATGGTCCGCACGGCGAACCATCCCTCGTCGGACACCCACTGGGTGCGGTGGGCGCCGACCGCCGGGGCCAGCGGGGCCGCGCTCGTGCTCGGGGTTGGCGCCGACGAGGTCACCGTCTCCGCGGGCTTCTCCGCGCGCGGTCGCGAGCACGTCGACCGCCGCTCCCGGCTCGGCGAGCTCGCGCGCCGCACGCGGGAGTTCGCCGACGCCCTGCCGCCGTTGTTGGTCACCCTCCGCGCGGCTGGTGCGACCCTCCTCGCCGACCGCGGCTCGGACGAGGCCCTCTCCGAGATCGACTGGCTGGCCTCCGCCACGGCCGGGGCCACGCGGTTCCGCGCGTCGGACCCGCTCGGCGGCGCCCCGGAGCTCGTCGACCTCTGGCGCGCGACCCTCCGGCCGGGCGCGGACGCCACCGAGGCGGAGCTGACCCTGCTCTCCCGCTGGGCCGCCGAGCGCAGCGCACGGTTGCTGTCTTTCTGGTCACAGCTCCTCGGATGGAGGCTGCCGGGCGCGGTCGTGACGGGGGTGCGCGACCGGGCCGCGGCGGTGCGATCGCTGCGGTGGGATGAGCGCGCCTTCGGCCCCGACGCGGCCCCGCCCTCGCTGCTGCCCGACGCGTCGACCTGGTGCTACGACCCGCTCACGGGGTGGTTCGCGCCCGAGCGCTTCACCACGCTCGCGCCGCCGACGCTCGCGCACGCCCGATGGCTCGACCTCGGCGCCGGGACCACGGGCGAGGCCGCGTCCCTGCGCCGCTCCGCCGACCCGGGGCTCACCGCCCGCTGGATCCAATGGATGCGCGCCCGCGACACCGCCCTCGACGACGCGGTCGTGCGCCGCACGAGCCTGCTCGTGCCGGTCGATCACCGCGACGGCGACGCCCCCACGCTCCACGCCCTCGTCGCCGCCGTTCTCGCCGACGCGAGCGGCGACCTCGCCGTCGCGCTGGTGGGCCTGCTCGAGGGCGCGCCGTGGAGCGTCCGCCCGGAGCCCCCCGCGGTCGCCGCGAGGGTGCGGCCGCGGTGGTCCCTCCGCGCCGCGACGGGGGCCTCGCGCCTGGGCGACCTCGGGCTGCTCGGCGCCGGCTGGGGGGGCGTCCGCGCGTGCGTGAGCGACGCGGCTGTGCGCCCGCTGCTCTGGCTCGCCGCGCGCCGCGCGCTGGGCGACCTGATGTGCGCCCCGGCCGCATCGACCGCCCGCGCCGAGCTCCGGTGCTCGCGCCCCTGGGAGATCGTCCCGACGATGCTCCGGCCGGCCACGCTCGACGAGGTCGCGCGGCGCTTCGAGCGCTCGCTCCGCGCCGAGGGGCTGCGCTTCGAGCTCGACCACCTGCGCGCCGTGCTCGTCGGCCTGCGCACCCGCCCCTTCGCGGTCTTCGCGGGCGTGTCGGGCACCGGGAAGA
>CAIOSS010000961.1 GCA_903860995.1 uncultured delta proteobacterium
GCAACCATGCTCGCGCCGCTGATCGCCGCGGCGGTCACCCCGGGTGAGCGCCTCTCCGTAGTGGTGATGGAAGCCGGCTCCGGGCGTGTACTCTTCGAGCGCGAGCCGGCCGCGGCGCTCAACCCCGCGAGCGACACAAAGCTCCTCACGGCGGCCACAGCGCTTGCGGTGCTGGGTGCCGACCGGCGCTTCACCACCACGCTGGACGGCAACCAGGTCGGCGACACCGTCGCCGGGCCGCTCGTCTTCCGCGGCGACGGCGACCCCTCGCTGTCCACCGGCGACGTGTACGCACTGGCCCGCGAGCTCGTGGCGGCGGGCGTCCGCCGCGTCGAGGGCGACCTCGTCGTCGATGACCGCGCGCTCGGAGCTGAGCACCTCCCGCCGGCCTTCGAGCAGCAGCCCGACGAGAGCGCGCCCTTCCGTGCGTCCGTGAGCGCGGTGTCGATCGACGAGAACGCGCTCAGCGTCCGGGTTCGCCCGGGCGCCGCTGGCGCTCCGGCCGTCGTGTCCGCCGAGCCGCGGGGCTACGTCGACGTGGAGAGCTCGCTCACGACCACGGCCGCCGGACCGTCGGCGGTGAACATCGCGGTCACGCCCCTGCCCGATGGCCGCGCGCGCGTTCGGGTGACGGGCAGCGTCCCGGCGAGCGGGCGCAGTGCGGTCTACCATCGACGGCTGGACTCCCCTTCCCTCGCCGCGGGTTGGGCGATGCGCAGCGCCCTGGAAGACCTCGGCGTGAGGGTCTCCGGCACGACCCGGGTGGGCGTCGCGCCGGACGGGCTCACGACGCTCGCAACGCACCGCTCGCACGCGCTCTCGGCGCTCCTCTACGAGGTCGGCAAGGAGTCCAACAACTTCTACGCCGAGATGACCCTCCTCGCGATCGCGGCCACGCCCGTCGCGGGGTCGGTCACCTTCCAGCGCGGCACCGAGCGCGTCCTCGACTGGTGCCGCGGCGCGGGCGTCGACACGAGGGGCATGGTGCTGCGCAACGGCTCGGGCCTCTACGACGCCAACCGCGTGAGCGCGCGGCAGATCGCACAGGTGCTGCGTGCGAATTGGCGCCGACCCGCGGTGCGCGACGAGTTCATCGCGCAGCTCGCGGTGGGGGGAGGCGACGGCACCCTCCGCAACCGCCTGCGCATCGCCGGGGCAGAGCGGATGGTGCGCGCGAAGACCGGCACGCTCGACGACGTGATCGCGCTGTCGGGCTACGTCCTGGCGCCCGACCCCTCGCGCACGCTGGTGTTCTCGATCCTCGCGAACGGTGTCCGCGGGCGTGCCGCGCAGACGCGTCAGCTCGCCGACGAGATCGTGACCACCCTGGTGGGCGTCGTGCGCGCGCACCGGTAGGCGCCGATCACGGGTCTCCGTGAACGATGACGGCATAGAGGTCGATGCGGACGTGCAGAAGCCAGGTGGGCTCGTCGCGCACGCGGGACACACCCACTTCACAGGGCGTCGCGCCAAGGCCCTCCGACGGGCAGCCGAGCGCCGCGGGGAAGGCGCCGGGATTCAGCAGGAGGCCGAAACCCGCGGCGATGCGTCCGCCGAATGAACGCCCGAGGCGCACGTCTTCGGAGACCTCGACGTTCAACCACAGCGCGCTCGCCGAACCCTCGGCAACCCGTGGTGCGCCAGAGGGTGTGCAGCGGGTCGCGGTTGTGGAGTTCGCCGGGTACTCGCAGTTTTCAGCGTACTGATAGTCCGCAAAGCTGGTCGACACCCCAACACCGAGCGCCAGGAACGAGCTGTCCCCCGGGTTGAAACCCACACGCCCGAGCGCCGCCACCGATGGACCGAAGGCGGTCGAGTAGCCGCCGCCGACCTCGAGCTGCAGGTGCCTGAGCGGGAAGAAGCCGACGAAGGCCCCCAGAAGCCCATAGGGCGAGCCGAGGCCCGAGGAGAGGCCCAGCACGGTGCTGTTTCTCCATCCCACCGACGGCGCTACCGCGGGCATGACCGTCGTGGGCGTCGACACCTCTGCAGGTGGCATCGGAAAGGCCTGGCGGGTTGCCCGCGGCTGCGCGTCGGAGCGTTGGGGGGAGAGCAGTGTCGTCGCGGCGGTCAGCAGGAAGGCGTCAGCGAGACGGCGCATGGTCGCCCACACTCATGCGGAGCGCAGCGCGCGACCGCAAGCCGATTACGGCAGCGTGCGGCGGCGCCGCTGGATGAATCGCTCCAACGCGAGCCCCGGATGCTCGGCGAAGTGCTCGGCTGCGAGGGCGATCATGGCGATGCGATCGACCCGGAACGTGCGGAGGTCACGTCGAAGACGGCACCAGGCGAGCAGGCCGAGCGTGCCGCGGGCGCTGACCACCGCGAGGGGCTCGATCGCCCGCGTGCTTGGGGAGCCGACGGGCTCGGAGGCGTATCGCAGCACGCAGACCCGACGCTCCTGTATCGCGAGGGCGACCCGCCGCAAGATCGCCTGATGATGCGCTCCGGGCGCCTGGTCATTCGCTGGAGCTGCGATGCGCAGCGTCGAATTGAGGTCAGCTTCGCGAGCGATCGTGGTGGTGTCGTGAGAGGGCGCGCGCGCGGTCGGGTTCATTGATCTGGCACCTCGGTTGGTGAGCCCAGACTAGCATCCACGCACCCGATCCCACGGACACGCGTGACATATCTTGTCACACACGTTCAACGCCGCCGGGTGAGCTCCTGCACGGCTTCGGTCAGCCCGTCGACGGTGAGGTGGAACATCGGGAAGACCGAGCGCACGGCCTCGATGGTATTGCCCGACCAGCC
>CAIOSS010000962.1 GCA_903860995.1 uncultured delta proteobacterium
ATCGTGCTGATCAAGCTCGCCGAGGGGGTTTCGTTTGGAACATCACCCAGCGTGATCAGCCAGGTCGAGATCCCCATCGACTACCGTGACCACGCTCAACGGTGAGGCACAGCTGGATCTTCTAGACGACATCCGTGAGGGTTTCGCTAACCTCCAGCCCGACAGCATCTGTCCGCTCCACGCACTTCCCGAAATGTTTCCCGGTTGGGTGTACCGGGACGGCGACGCGTACGGTGTCGCTATTGAGGTTCCACCAAGGGATCCCATCTCTGCTCGATTTTCCGGGGCGCGCCTCAGAACGGTTCTGCGCCACGATATCCTGCAGCTTCGGCTCGAGTGCTGTCGTACTGCCCTGCGGAACGAGTTCGCAGTGCTCGGTGCGCAGTTCCTCACCCCCGGCGATGGAGGCACTGCACGCATTGCGCTTACGGCCGATCCTCTCGCCTGGTGGAGGCAATGGACGCTACTTCTCGGGAACAGCATTCGAGCCCCCCAGGCATACAGTGTACTCGGGGAGTTGCTGGCGTACGAGCGGTTGCTTGCCAGAGGAGACTCACCGTCATGGGTGGGACCTTACGGCAGTAGTCAGGATATTGAGACGCCAACAGCGAGCTACGAAGTGAAGTCCACGGTTTCTCGATACGGCTCTGTAGTTCGTATCTCGAGCCAGTTCCAGATCCGGCAGGTGGGCAAGCCCCTTTTCATCGTGCATCAGCGGCTCGAACCCAGTTCAGATGGGGACTCCGTGCAGAGCGTGATCGCGAGGCTCCGACAGACAGATGTTTTGCTGGATGACGCTGAGAATCTTCTTGCGCAGTTGGGTCTCGAGGAGGGGGCCGAGGCGAGACTGGCGACGTACAAGCTCCTGGAGTCGAGCCTCTATCCCGTAGACGAGATGTTCCCGGGGATTACCCTCAACAGCTTCGTGGGAGGTGTGATGCCTACGGGAGTCGTTGCCCTAGAGTACGACGTCGAGCTCACAGGGTTACCTCGGTTTGCGTTCTAAGCGAGGCATGAGTGGTGTTGGTGAGCCACTCGATCGGCTGTCTCGGCGGCCAATAGACTCGACCCCAAGGACGCCATTACTCAGATCGATCGATCAGCCGGGCAGCCAGTGCGTGAGCGTCGAGGCTCTGGTGACCAATCAGCTGATGCTGGAGCGGTTCCTGTCGAAGGCGTCGTGACGCGCATGATCAGCCTGACCGAGGAATCCACGGAACCCACGAAGTGCGTACCGCGTCGTGTGCCCCGTCTCGTCAACCGTCAGGTCGAAGTCGCGGGTCAGGTGCTCGATTCGCTGCTCAACCTGATACCAGGTTAGGCCGGTGCGGCGACTTAGCTGCTGGAGAGATTGAGATGAACTGACTGCCTGTAAGGCTAGTAGCACCGGGTCGTGTACCTGGCTTTGCTCCCGCTCCGGGTCGCGGACGGGTCGGCCCTCGTGGCGCAAGGCAGCAGCGACGGCGGTCCCAATCGCTCGGGCGACCGGTGGGGGGAACGCATTGCCGATCTGACGATAGCAAGAGGTCTTGCGTCCATGGAAGTCCCAGCGGTAGGGGTTTCCGGACTCGTCGGCCGGAAGCCATCCCTGGATGCGAGACACCATCTCGGTGGTCAGCCGTGGCCTGTGATCGCGCGGTAGGTGCGAAGCCGGCGGCGCGTCCGCGAGTCCGTGTCCGTCCACGCCGAGCCTGGCCCAGGCGGCCTTTGCGCGAGTGGGGCCCAGATCCGCCCCTCCATGCTTCTTCGACCCGCCAACGATAGTGGGAGCAATGGAATCGCGGTTCGCGGAGATCCAGTCTTCGGCTCCGGGCCAGCCGTCGGCCAGGAGCAGGTCACCGATCAAGGGACCGATGCCCACAGCGCAACCGGTCGGAGTGGGCCAGTTGAAGTAGGCCGCCTCTTCCATCTTGAGGGCGACGAGAACGTAGCGGGGCCGCAGCTGCGGCACGCCGAAGTCGGTGGCATGCAGAAGCCGCCAGTCAGACCAGTAGCCCATGCGGGCCAGCTCGCTGGCGATCCTCTGTCGGTAGCCTGCGAATCGGGGCGTGGAAAGACCCCGTACATTCTCGAGAATGAGCGCGCGGGGATTGACGACCTCCGTTGTGGCCACAGCCCATGAGAAGAGGTCACGCTCATCGGAAGCTCCCTGTTGCTTCCCTGCCACCGAAAAAGGCGGGCAGGGGACCCCCCCGGCGAGGAGGTCGACCCCGTTGTAGTCCCTGGGATTCCAGACCGCGGGTGATGCTGCATCCCCATGGGCCACCTTCCACGAGCGGTTCAGCTGGAGAGTGAGCACGGCGTTGGGGTCCAGCTCCACAGCGAGGGCGTGCTCGAATCCAGCGAGTTCAAGGCCCAGCGCCTGCCCACCTGCACCTGCGCAAATCTCGACGGCGTCAAGCCTCCTCATGTCGGCGACTCCCCTCATACCTCAGGCGATCTTGCGTCACTACTTCGCCCCTGGCCCGCGCCCGACATCAGAGTTCGAGATCGCTCGGATGACTCTCTCTCGCTGCTCCGGCCCGGCCCGGCGCAGGTCCGCCCAAAGCTGCTCTACCGCGGAGCGGGGGCGGGATCCTTCCGAGAGGAGAGTCGCGAGAAGGGCTCGCTCGTCCGACGACAGACGTGCCGCCCGCGCTACTAGATCGGAGGCGTCCGGGCGCCCCTCCGCAGCGGCCCGGCACATGTCGCACTCAGTGACGTAGCCCGTGGGGCCCTGTGCGAGCGTGCTTATGGGAGCCGGTGCCACGTGGGCGCGTCGAAGCGGTGCTTCGGGGTGGGGCACTCCAGCCGCGATCCCGCAGGTTACGCAGGCGTAGCCGTCTCGCTCGAGGACGCTCTTCCGCTCCTTCGCGGAGAGTTCCTGCTTCGGCGGGATAGCGGTGTCCCAGACGGGGTCGCCCTCCTTTACGAAACGCAGTTCGTTAAGCTTCAGAGTGCGGTCTTCGCGGGCGGTGTCGATGCGCCAGCCGCGTGGCCGAAGTTCTCGCATGCGCTTGTCGATTTGCTCAAGCCCCGGGAACGCCTCGCGAAGCATCGCCTTCGTGAAGACCCCTCCAACGCCCACGTTCGTGAGGAGCCACACGGCGACGCGGACCCGCGACCCTACTCCTTCGTCTCGCCAACTCGGCCGACCCATGGCTCGCCTCATTTTCTCGTCGCTGCCGACCGTCAGGTAGGGTATCGTCACCACCGATCGCAGAACGATATCACAGGGGGCTCTGGAATGGCGACGATCGAACCGCCCAAAGCAAAGGGCAACAAGGATCTTGTCAGGTCGAGGCTGGGTGTAGTTCGCAACGGATCGGCACCAAGGGAGACCGTGACGGTCGAGTGGCGGGGCCGGCAACACACCATCGAGGTCATCGACATGCCAGTCGAGGTCCTCTACTACAACCCGGAGACGCATCGCATTCGTGCGCAACGCTCCCTCGACCTTGGGAAGGACAGAGAGCTGATCCGAGCACCTTGGTCGCAATCCAGCCAAGATTACCTGCATCAACTGCTCTGCGGGGAGCCTGGCAACCCGCTGAAGCGCGACCCCAGGTTCGAGGATCTCCGCGAGGATCTCAAAAGCAACGGACAGTCCGACCCAGGGATCATCACGCCGACCGGCATCCTGGTGAACGGGAACACGAGGCGGGCAGCGCTAAAGGAGAACGGCGCGACCACAATCCGGGTGGGCGTCCTCGACGACGACTGGGCATGGGAGGACATCAGCGCCGTCGAGTTGTCGCTCCAGCTTCGCAAGGACCTCAAGCGCGACTACTCCTTCATCAACTACCTGCTCGCCGTCGAGGAGCAACTGGCAAATGGGCGCCCAGCGGCCGACGTATCTAGAGACTTTCGTCAGAAGTCTAGCACAATCACGCGGGCACGCTGGATCCTAGACTTCATCAAGGACGCGATCAACCGGAGCCGGGTGGAGGCTGAGGGACAGATCGCGCAACTCCGCCTGATCGACTTCGAGGGCCACCAGGGGAAGCTCGAGGAACTGTGGCGGACCTATTCGAAAGTCGAGGCCGTAGACAGCATCGGAGCGGAGAAACTGCGCGAGATCCGTCTTGTGGCCATGATGATCGACAAGGCCAAGACTGATAATCGTCTCATCGATGCTCGCTTTTTCGATGACCACCTTAGTCAGCGACTCTCTGGTCGCCTCGCTGAGCCGCGTCCGTTGCAGCTGGGCACAGCGCTCATGATTCCAGGCCTCGACGTCACCCTCACTCCCGCTTCGCCCAGCGTGACGAAGATCCGGTCACTGGCCGACAGGGTTCTTCAGGCCGTCGCTATCAGCAACTCGAACGCGGGAGCGACTGAACGGAAGGGCGAGGCCTCCGGCCTTATCAATGACGTCACGACAGCCATCGAGAAGAGTCTAGACGCGGCGGGACGCACCTCCCGACTGAAGAAGTCCAAGTTGGCTGCACCCGAGCGGCTGCAATCAGCCGCCGAGGAAGTCGAGAACTGCGCAAGTGACGTCGTGGGCGCTCGGGTCGCCGCGGGCCTGGATGAAGATGCCCTGGACGA
>CAIOSS010000963.1 GCA_903860995.1 uncultured delta proteobacterium
CTCCCCTTGCGACCCTTGCGACCCTTGCGGTTCTTATCCTCCGAGGCAGCCTGGCTCAACCCGTCAGAACTCCTGCGGCGAGGTACTAGGCGCACCAGATGCGGAGCGCGGCGGCGCGCGGGGCTTTCCTCTCCTCGGCCAACAACGACCCCTTCGGCTTCACCAGCAACGGCCGCATCGACGACGACGCCTGGCACTACGGCGTGTGGTTCGACCCGGGCACCCGCGCGGCGCGCATCGAGCGCGAGCTCACCCGGCTCACCGCCACCGGCGGCGTCACCGTCGCGCAGATGCAGCAGCTCCAGCTCGACACGTACAACACCCTCGCCGACGACATCGTGCCCGTGCTCACCGAGGCCGTGGGCCGCGTGGCGACGGACCCCGCGCTCGCGATGTACCGCGGCGACGAGGCCCTCGCCGGGCTCCACGCCCGCCTCGCCGCGTAGGACCGCCGCATGGACCGCCGCGCGTCCGAGCCGGTGGTGTACGAGGCCTTCCAGCACTTCTTCGCGCGCCAGGTGCTGGCCGACGACCTCGACCTGCGCGCGACGCCGTCGACGCCGCGATGCGCGACCGCACCACCCTCATGCCCTGAAGCACTCGGGATCCCGGAGCGCGCCCGATGCGCGGGCCCGCGTCAGCCCTCCGCGGCGAGCGAGCGGTCGCGGCGGGCGACGCCCCAGCGCCCGGCGAGGTGCCCGAGGGCCATCGCCAGCGGCACGAGCGGCAGCAGGCTCCAGAGGCGCCCGGTGACGACCCAGAAGATCATCACCGTGAGCCCGCCGGAGAGCATCCCGTGGCGGGCGTTGGTGCGGTCGCCGCGGCGCCCGACGACGTAGGAGCCCACGGCCACCGCGAGCAGGAGCGCGAGCACGGGGATGAGCGCCGCCGTGAGCTCGACCGAGCGCGCGGCCGCGGGGTGCGCGGCGCGGATGTGCGCCACCTGCGCGGCCGTGGCGCCCAGGGGGTAGACCCGCCCGAGCAGGCGCACGGAGAGCGCCGCGGCGCCCTGGGCGAGGAGGGCGAAGCCCACGAGCGAGACGGTGGTGCCGAGGGGGATCCAGTGCCACGGCGGGGGCTCGGCGTCGCCCGCGGCCTCGGGGGTGGAGGGCGGCGGGGAGGGCGGGGCGGAGGCCTCTCGCAGGATGGGGAGATGACGGCGGGTGCTCATCGGCGGATGCCACGTGGTGGGCGGCCACGGGGGTGCTTGTCAAACACCGACCACGCGCTCCCTTGCGGACCCGGCGCCCGGTGCACCACTCTCCCGACCCCAGCGACACCCCCATGAGCGACCCCCTCGTCGACGACCTCCGCGCGCGCTTCGGCGACGACGCCGTCTCCACTGACAGCGCCGACCGCAGCGCCTACGCCCACGACCTGTGGCCGCGGCAGCTGCTCTCGACCCGCGGCAACCTCGACCGCCCGCCGGGCCCCCGCGCCATCGTCTGGCCCGCCGGACGCGACGACCTCTCGGCCCTCGTCGGGTACGCGCGCGCCCACGGCGTCGGGCTCATCCCCTTCGGCGCGGGCAGCGGCGTGGTGGGCGGCATCACCGGCACCCGCGACACCGTCGCCGTCGACCTGAAGCGCATGCGCACGCTGCACTCGGTCGACCTCGAGGCGGGGGTGTGCGTGGCCGACGCGGGCATCCTGGGCACGCACCTCGAAGACCAGCTCAAGCGCCGCGGCGCCACGCTCGGGCACTTCCCGAGCTCGATCCACTGCTCGACCCTCGGCGGCTGGGTGGTGACCCGCGGCGCCGGCCAGTGCTCCGGGCGCTACGGCAAGATCGAAGACATGACCCTCGCCATGGACGGGGTCTTCGGCAACGGCGAGCCCTTCACCCTCGACGCGCCGCGCCCCGGCGAGGCCGACCTGCGCGAGCTGATGGTGGGCAGCGAGGGGCTCTTCGGCTTCGTCACCCGGGCCACCATGCGGGTGTGGCCGGCGCCCACCGACTGGCGCGGCCGGGGCTTCACCTTCGCCACGATGCGCGACGCCTGGGAGGCCATCCGGGCCATCTTCCAGGCAGGGCTGCGCCCCGCGGTGGCGCGCCTCTACGACCCCATCGACACGTACGTCTTCCTGCAGGGCGAGCAGACCGCCACGCCGAGCGTCCCGAAGACCCCGGAGCGCCCCTCCCCCGCGGCCGAGTGGCTGCTGCGCCGGGTGATGGACGTCCCGCGCGCGGTCAACGCCCTGGCCGACCTCGCGAGCACCCGGCTCTACACCCGCTCGCTGCTCATCGTGATCTTCGAGGGCGACGACGCCGACCCGCAGGCCGAGGCCCTGGCGCGGGCCACGGCCCTCTGCGAGCGCGGCGGGTCGCGCGACGAGGGCGAAGCGCCGGCGAAGCGCTGGCTCGCGCGCCGCCACGCGGTGAGCTACCGGCAGCCGCCCACCTACGCGCGCGGGCTCTGGGTCGACACGATGGAGGTCGCGGCGCCGTGGTCGCGCCTGGGCGCGCTCTACGAGGGCGTGCACGAGGCGCTCTCGCACGGCGGCCTGGTGATGGCCCACATGAGCCACGCGTACCCCGACGGCTGCTCGATCTACTTCACCTTCGCGGGCGCCTCGCCCGACGACGCGAGCGCGCGCGTGACCTACGACGCCACCTGGACGCGCGCCCTGCGGGCCGCCCACGAGGCCGGCGGCACCATCGCCCACCACCACGGCGTCGGCCGCTCCAAGCGCGCCGGGATGGCGATGGAGTGGGGCGCCGGGCTGCGCTGGATCGACGCCCTGCGCCGCGCCGCGGACCCCGACGACGCCCTCGCCGGGGGCCCCCTGCTCGGCGGCGAGGCGATGGCCGCGGAGCCCCCCGCGCCGGTGACGGCGGTGCGCATCGACGCCGCGTCGCGGCTGGTGGAGGCGCCCGCGGCGGCGACCGTGGGCGAGGTGCGCGCGCTCGCCGCGGCGCACGGGCTTACCCTCGATGGTAAAGACTCCGCGACGCTGGCGGAGTACACCCGCGACGCCCTGGCGGCCTCGCTGCGCGCGCCGCGCGACCCGGTCGACCACGTCGTGGCCGGCTGGCGGGCGACGCTGCCCGACGGGGCGCGCGCGTGGTGGCTGGCGGCGCCGCGGCGCTCGACGGGTCCCGACCCGCTGCCGCTGGTGCTGCACGACGGGCGCTTCGGCGCGGTGCAGGCGCTCTCGCTGCGGCTGACCGGGGGCGACGAGTCGGGCCCCGCGCGGCGGCCGCCGGGGGCGCCCGGGCCGAGCACCGACGACCCCGCGGTGCGCGGGTGGATCGACCGCGCGGCGGCGCGCCTGGCGAAGCCGTGAGCGAGGCTGCGGGGGGGGAGCCGTTCGCTCTGACCCGGCCGACGACGAGGGCGCTGCCCGTGCTGGTGGAGGTGCCCCACGCGGGGCTGGAGGTGCCCGCGGAGGTGCGGGCGCTGCTGACGGTGGACGACCGGGTGGTGCTGCGCGACGCCGACGCCTGGGTCGACGCGCTGGTGGGCGACGTGGTCTCCCGGGGGGCGACGCTGCTGACGGCGCGGTGCTCGCGCTACGTGGTCGACCTCAACCGCGACGAGACCGACCACGACCCGGGCTCGGTGACGGGCTCGACGCAGCCGAAGGGCGCCGCCCCGCGCGGGGTGATCTGGCGGGAGTCCAGCGACGGGGCGTCGGCGCTGCGGCGGCCGCTCACGCGGGAGGAGTTCGCCGGGCGCGTCGCGCGCTACCACCGGCCCTACCACCGGGCGCTCGCGGCGGAGCTGGAGGCGATGCGCGCGCGGCACGGCGCCGTGGTGCTGCTCTGCGCGCACTCGATGCCCGCGATGGGCCGGGCGCAGCTGGGTCAGGCGCCGCGGCGTCGGGCCGACGTGGTGCCCGGGACGCGCGGGCGCAGCACGGCGGGGGCGGCGCTCATCGACGCGGTGGACGCGCACTTCCGGGCGGCGGGGCTGAGCGTGCGACACGACGACCCGTACCGGGGCGGGGCCACGACGCAGCGCTACGGGCGCCCCGCGGCGGGGATGCACGCCATCCAGGTGGAGCTCAACCGCGACCTCTACATGGACGAGCGCACGCTCACCCCGCGGCCCGACGCGATGGCCTGGCTGCGGACCCTGTGCGCGGCGCTGGTGGCGAAGCTGGGCGACGCGCTGTAGGCGCGATCGCGCCGACGCAGGGCCTCAGCGGACGATGCTGCTCTCCGTGGCGCTGGGCGACGCGTGGCGCACCTCGAGGCGGTACCGGCTGTTGGTGGTCTGGAGGTAGTAGACCTCTTCGCCCGCCACGCGGAGGATGCGGCGCACCGGCGTGGTCACGTATTCGTGCAGCCCATCGGGGAACTCGATGACCACCACGGCCCCACGCCGGGGCGCTCGCACGAGGCGGCCAACCACCGGGCGTCCAGGCTTCGGACCAAGCTTGCGGAGCACGACCTCCACCGTCGCGAAGCTAGCATGGCCTCCCCGACCGCCGCACGACACTCGTCGGCAAATCAGCGACGGCCCCATCCGGCGACCGCGCCCTCCCCTCGTCGACCCGGTTGCGCTACTGCTCTGTCCCCCCGCGCGCCCGCTCGCCACTGTTGATGCCCCCCACCCCCCGACGACCGCCTCGCACCGAAGCACCGCCCGCGCGCGCCCGCCGCCCCCGGGTGCACCGCTCGAAGCTCGGCGCCGTCGAGGCCAAGGTCGAGGCGCTCGTGGCCCGGTGGTTCGACGACCGCGGCGACGCGCCCACGGCCGTGCAGCGCGCGGTCTTCGCGGCCTTCCCCCGCGGGCGGGCCCTGCTGGTGACCGCGCCCACCGGCAGCGGCAAGACCGCCGCCGTGATGCTCCCCCTCCTCGCCGGGCTCATCGCCCACCCCCCCGACGCGGCGCACGGGGTGCGTGTGCTCTACCTCGCCCCGGTGCGCGCGCTCTCGGCCACGCAGACCGACGCCGTCGCCGCGATGATCGCCGCGCTCGGCGGCTCGCTTCGCGTGGCCCAGCGCACCGGCGACACCAGCCCCCGGCAGCGCGCCGCCCAGCGCGAGCGCCCGCCGGAGGTGCTGCTCACCACCCCGGAGTCCCTCGCGGTGCTGCTCGCCGGGCCGGGCCGCGAGATGCTCACCCACGTCGCCGCCGTCGTGCTCGACGAGCTGCACCTGCTCGCCGCGGGCAAGCGCGGCGCGCTGCTCTCCACCACCCTCGCGCTCCTCGACACCTGGGTCGCCATGCACGCCGCGCCGCCGCCGCGCCGCCTCGCGCTGAGCGCCACGGTGCGCCCGCTCGACGCCCTCGCCGCCTGGGTGCACGCCGACGCCGAGGTGATCGCCGTCGCCAACGACGCGCCCGCCGAGCTGCGCATCACCGACCCCCCGATGGAGCACCCCTTCCCCGACGGCGCGTGGGCGTGGCGCACGGTGCTGCCGATGATCGCCCGGCAGGTCGCCGCGACCGATGGGACCACGCTGCTCTTCGTCGGCGCCCGGGCCCGCGCCGAGCTGTGGTCCGTGGCGCTTCGCGACGTGCTGCCCGCGCGCTACGGCGTGGCGTGCTTCCACGGATCGCTCTCCCAGGAGGAGCGCGCCCGCGTGGCCGACGAGCTGCGCGCCGGGGCCCTGCGCGTGGTGGTGGCCACCAGCGCCCTGGAGGTGGGCGTCGACCTGCCCGCGGTGCGCCGGGTGCTCGTGCTCGGCGCCCCCAACGCCACCTCGCGGCTGCTCCAGGCCGCGGGCCGCGCCGACCACCGTCCGGGCATCCCCGCGCGGGCCGAGCTCATCCCCACGAGCGCCCTCGACGTGGTGCGGTGCGCGGCGGTGATCCGCGCGGCGCGGGGCGGCGAGGTCGAGGCCCTGGCGCTGCGCGAGGGCGACCTCGACGTGGCGGTGCAGGCCGCGCTGGGTCGCCTCCAGCTCTCCGGCGCGACGGCGCGCGAG
>CAIOSS010000964.1 GCA_903860995.1 uncultured delta proteobacterium
CACCGGGGTGGACGTTAAAAGTGACCCGATGGCTATGCAGCGTCTCAAGGAAGCCGCGGAAAAAGCTAAGATTGAACTTTCATCGGCGCAGTCGACGGATGTGAATTTACCATTTTTGACAGCCGATTCTTCCGGTCCTAAGCATTTGAATGTTAGTCTTAGCCGATCTAAATTTGAGCAACTGATCGCAGATATCGTTCAAAGAACCTTAGCTCCGTGCATGCAGGTGCTAAAAGACGCCAAGCTTTCTGTGGAAGAAGTTCAAGAGGTCTTACTTGTTGGTGGTTCGACTCGAATTCCTCTTGTTCAACAGAAGGTTAAAGATTTCTTTAAGCGCGAACCTAATCGAACAGTCAACCCGGATGAGGTCGTTGCTATTGGAGCTGCCGTGCAGGGCGGTGTTTTAGCAGGTGATGTGAAAGATGTTCTCCTGCTCGACGTCACGCCTTTCAGCCTCGGCGTGGAGACCGCCGGCGGTCTCTGCGAGGCGGTCATCCGCCGCAACGCGACCATCCCTGTCGAGCAGAGCCGAAACTTCGCCACCACCAACGACCAGCAGGACTCGGTGATCATCCGCATCTCGCAGGGCGAGTCGCGGAAGTTCCAGGACAACACCGCCCTCGGGGAGCTGGAGCTCACCAACCTCCGCCCGGCGCCCCGCGGCGAGGTGGTGGTCTCGGTCACCTTCGAGCTCGAAGCCGACGGGACGCTCCGGGTGCGGGCCAAGGACGTCGAGACCGGCCGCGAACAGGTCGTGCGGGTCAACCTGCTCACGATCCCGTCGGAGCACGATCAGGCGGACATGACCGCCCGCAATCGCGGCGCAGTGGTGCCGGTGCCCTGATGTTGTCCGACAAGGTCCTCGCCGAGAACCTCGACCGCATCGACTACTACACCCTCCTGGGTGTGGCCCGGGACGCTCCGCTCGCCCAGGTCCGCGACGCGTTCCACAAGTTCGCGATCCGCTTCCACCCCGACCAGCACATCGACGACGCGGAAACACAGCAGCGGGTGCTCAAGATCTTCAAGCGGGGATCGGAGGGCTACCGGGTGCTGCTCGACCCCGTGCTGCGCGCCCGCTATGACGCGGCCATCGCGCGGGGCGAGTCGCGCCTCTCGCCCGACGCCGAGCGCACCAAGGTCGTCGGCGAGGCGAAGGTGGGCTCCGTCGCCGATCAGACCCTCCCCTCGGACGTGCAGCCGCTCTATACCCAGATCGCCGACAGCTTGCGCCGCGGCGACGTGAAGAACGCCAAGGCTTTCATGATGCTGCTGGGCCGCAAGTCCAACCACCCGAAGGTGCAGGCCCTCGCCCGAGAGGTGCTCGAGGCCGAGCAGAACCTCCTGCGCCGGCGCTGACTACTTCTTGAGACGCGCCTTGAGGGCTGCGAGCTCGTCTTCGAGGCCGTCGCCGGTCTCGCCGCGCTCCAGCTTCCGGAACCGCTCTTCCAGCGAGTGCTTCTTCGGGTCTTCGATGACGTCGTGGGCCTCGACCTCGGCCTCCATCGCGTCGATGCGCTCCTGCATCTCGCGGAGCCGGCCGACCGCGCCCGCGTTGCTGCCGCCCACGGGGTTGCCGTTGGCCGAGCGCGCCTGCGACACCTGCGAGGAGAGGGTGTTCTTGCGGGCCTTGAGCTCCTCCAGCTTGCGCTCGAGCTGCTCGATGGTGGCGCGCAGCTCGCTGACGTAGGCGCTCTGCTGCTCCTTGTGCTTGTCGGTGTCGAGCGCCTCGCTCTCGTTCTTCTTCTTGCGCTTGAGGGCCTCCTTGGCGAGCTCCTCGTCGCCCTGCTCGAGGGCCAGCATCGCGCGGCGCTCCCACTGCGAAGACTCCTCCAGCTGGTCGCGCTGCTTCTTCTCCAGGTGCTTCACCGAGGCCAGCGAGGACACCACCTCCTGGCGGGCCTTCTTCAGCTCCTCGGACATGTCCTCGATGGTCTGCGACAGCACCTTGGCGGGGTCTTCCGCCTTGTCGATGAGCGCGTTGATGTTCGACTTCACGGCCCGGCTGAAGCGATCGACGATTCCCATGACGGCTTTGTACTCCCGATGAGGTCCGATGCGGAGGCACGTCGATCGTTGCATCGGCCCGCGGGGCTGTCCAGGGTCAGTCGCGGCCGCTTCGCCCCAGCGCCGTCAGCATCGCGGAGCTCGACGATCTTGGCGGCGAGGTCGCGAGTACCACGCCGCTGCCGGGGCGCCGACGCAGGGCGCGCATCCCCTCGGAGCCCCAGGTGACCACGCCGTCGCCGGCCTGCTTGGCGGCGTACATGGCCGCGTCGCAGCAGCGCAGCAGCTCGTCGGCGTCCTTGGCGTGGTCGGGGTAGAGCGCCAGGCCGAGGCTGGCGCTCGACGCGATCTCCAGGGTGCCGCCCCCCGCCACCTCGAAGCGCAGGGGCTCGACGAGCGTGCGGTGCAGCTTGGCCGTGACCGCCCGCGCCGAGGCCAGGTCGGCGACCCCATCGAACAGGCAGACGAACTCGTCGCCGCCCCAGCGCGCGACGGTGTCCGAGGCGCGGAGCACGGCCCGGAGGCGAGAGGCGACGGCGCAGAGCACGGCGTCGCCGACGTGGTGGCCGTGCCGGTCGTTGATGGGCTTGAAGCGGTCGAGGTCGACGAAGACCAGGGCCATGCGCTCGGACTGCCGCGCGGCGCGGCGCAGCGCCGTCTGCAGCCGGTCGGTGAACAGCGTGCGGTTGGGCAGGCCCGTGAGCTCGTCGTGCAGGGCCGCGGAGGCCACGAACTGCACGAGCTGGGAGCGGGCGATGGCGTGGGTGAGCGCGCGCTCCAGCAGCGCGGGGCTGAACTCGCCCTTCACGAGGAAGTCTTGCGCGCCCTGCTGGAGCGCCAGCATGCCCAGGGCCCGGTCGTCGAGGCCCGTGAGAACCACGCAGGGGATGCGCTGGAGGTGGTGACGGGCTTCGAGGAAGGTGTCGAGGCCGCGGCTGTCGGCGATGTTGAGGTCGAGCACCGCCACGTCGGGCCGCACCTGCTCGACCGCCGCCGCAAGGTCGGAGAGCCGGTCGATGGCGTGGACCTCGAAGTGTTGGGTCACGCTGCAGCGGAGCCCACGCACGACGAAGAGACGATCGACCTCGTCGTCTTCCAGCAGCAGCACCCGGAGCACGCTCTCTGTCACACGGCACCTCATCCTTGCCGGACCGCGCACCACCGCTCGCGCGTTACCGGACAGCCTTTGTTCTCCAATCGCGAAACGGCAAGTCCGATACGTCCACCGAACTCCGCTGGTTGGCGCGGAGATGCTCGATCACAGGTCTCGATACGCCCGCCGCGGCGGGCGACCCGCGCCGCGAAACACAGCCCCGCACGCCTCGCGGACGCACAGGAAAAAGTCGCTTGACGCGCCCGCGCGCGCGACGTGATCCCGCTCGACGATGCCCCGGGCGGGCATCGGGTACGCTCCAGCCCAATGACACTCTCGGTGCGGGTGGTGGGCGTCGGCGACGCGTTCACGGCGCGGTACTACAACGCCTGCCTCCTGGTGGAGACGGCGGACACGCGGCTGCTCATCGACGCGCCGCCGGCCCTCGCACGCGCGCTGGCCGACCTCGGCGACCGCGGCGGCCCGTCGCTCGGGCTCGACGACATCGACCACGTGCTCATCACCCACCTGCACGGCGATCACATGGGAGGCCTGGAGCAGCTGCTCTTCTGGCGGCGCTTCGTCACCGGGCGACGCAGCACGCTGCACGCGATCCCCGAGGTGCTCGCGGGGCTCTGGGACGCGCGCCTGCGCGGCGGCATGGAGGTGCTCATGGACGCCGACGGCGCCCGCCACCCGCTCACCCTCGACGACTACGCCGACGTGCGGCCGATGCCCGCGGCCGGCGAGGCCTTCGCCCTCGGGGGGCTCACCCTGGAGTGGCGCCCGACGGTGCATCACATCCCCACCTCGGCCCTTCGCGTGCGCGCGGGCGGCGCGACCTTCGGGTACAGCGCCGACACGGCCTTCGACCCGTCGCTCATCGCGTGGCTCTCCGCCGCCGACCTCGTGCTCCACGAGACCAACTACGGCACCCATACGCCGCTCGAGCGGCTCGTCGGGCTCGACGCGTCGCTGCGCGAGCGCATGAAGCTCATCCACTACTCCGACCTCCACGACGTGGCGGCGTCGCCCATCGCCTGTGCGCGCGAGGGCGACCGCTACGAGCTGTAGGCCGTGGCACACTCCGCGGCGTGAGCGAGCGATTCGACTTCGATGTGCTGGTCGTCGGTTCGGGCTTCGGCGGCTCGGTGTCGGCCCTGCGGCTGAGCGAGAAGGGCTACCGGGTGGCGGTGCTGGAGCGCGGCCCGCGCTGGGAGGCGAGGGACTTCCCGAAGACCAACTGGAGCGTCCGCAAGGCCATCTGGATGCCCGCGCTCGGGTGCTTCGGCATCCTGCGGCTGTCCTTCCTGTCGGACGTGTTCGTGCTCTCCGGGGCCGGCGTGGGCGGCGGGTCGCTCGTGTACGCCAACACCCTGTACGTGCCGCCCGACGCGTTCTTCCGGGCGCCGCAGTGGGCCTCGCTGGGCGACTGGAAGGCTCGGCTCATGCCGCACTATCGGGTCGCGCAGTTCATGCTCGGGGTCACGCAGAACCGCTTCGAGGGCGAACCCGACCGCGTGCTCAAATCCGTCGCGGAGGACATCGGCAAGGCCGACACCTACGTCACGACCCCCGTCGGCGTGTACTTCGGCTCCCCCAACGAGAGCGTTCCCGACCCGTACTTCGACGGCGCCGGGCCCGCGCGCACGGGCTGCAACCACTGCGGCGGGTGCATGGTGGGCTGCCGCTTCGGCGCCAAGAACACCCTCGACCGCAACTACCTGTACTTCGCCGAGAAGCTCGGCGCCGAGGTGCGCCCGATGCGCACCGTCGTCGACGTGCGCGCGCTCCCCGACGGCGGCTACGCGGTGACGCACGAGCGCACGGGCGCGTGGTGGTCCCGCGACCGGCAGGTGAGCACCGCCGAGCGCGTGGTGCTCTCCGCGGGCGTGCTCGGCACGGTGAAGCTCCTGCTGGAGAGCCGCGAGCGGGGGACGCTCCCGCGGGTCTCTGGGGCCCTCGGAAAGCTCGTGCGCACCAACAGCGAGGCCATCCTCGGGGTGACCGCCGGGGTCACCTCGGAGAAGTGGTCGCGGGGCATCGCGATCACCTCGTCGATCCACCCCGACGAGCGCACCCACATCGAGGTGGTGCGCTACAGCGAGGGGAGCGACGCGCTCGCCCCGCTCACCACACCGCTCACCGACGGCGGCGCCGGGGCCCCGCGCTGGACGCGCTGGCTCGGCAACGTGGTGCGTCACCCGATCACCTTCGCGCGTAACCTCTGGCCCTTCGGGCGGGCGAAGCGGGGGGTCTTCCTGCTGGTGATGCAGACGCTCGACAACTCCATCTCGCTGCGGCTGCGGCGCACCTGGCGCTCGCTCTGGCAGCGGGCGCTCGACACCGACCGGGGCGATGGCGAGCCCAACCCCTCGTACATCCCGCTGGCCAACCAGCTCGCGCAGGTGTTCGCCGCCAAGGTGCAGGGCGTCGCGCAGTCGTCGATCATGGAGGCCCTCTTCGACACCCCCTCGACGGCGCACATCCTCGGCGGCGCGGCCATCGGCGCGTCCCCCGAGACCGGGGTCATCGACGAGCGCAACGAGGTCTTCGGACACCCGGGGCTCTACGTGTGCGACGGGTCGATGATCCCGGCCAACCTGGGCGTCAACCCGAGCCTCACCATCACCGCGGTGACCGAGCTGGCCATGAGCCACGTGCCGGTGAAGCCCGGCGCGACGCTGCGCCCCGCGGTCGACCCGGACTTCCGGGCGCGGCGCCTCGGGGAGATCGAGGCCCTCTCGGCGGAGACCGGGAGCGCGTCGCTGCAACGCCACCTCCCGGTGGTCTAGTCTGCTGCCATCAACGCCGTGACCCTCCCCGATCCGCGCGCCCGCCGCGTCGTCTTCTTCGTCTTCGTCACCGTCTTCCTCGACCTCGTGGGCTTCGGGATCATCATCCCGCTGCTGCCCTTCTACGTGCGCTCGATGGGCGGCTCGGCCGAGACCGTGGGCTTCATCCTGGCGTCGTTCTCGCTCACCCAGCTCCTCGCGACGCCCTTCCTCGGGCGCCTCTCCGACCGCTTCGGGCGCCGCCCGGTCATCCTGCTCTCGCTCGCTGGCAACGCCGCGGCGATGGTGCTCTTCGCCCTCGCCACCAAGACCTCGCTGCTCTGGCTGCTCTTCGCGTCGCGCATCCTCGCGGGCGCCACCGCGGGCAACCTCTCGGCCTGCCAGGCCGCCATCGCCGACGTCACCAGCGGCGACCGCCGCGCCGCCGGCATGGGGCGCCTCGGGGCCGGCATCGGGCTCGGGATGGTGCTGGGCCCGGTGCTCGGATCGTCCGTCAGCCACATCGGCGCGTGGGCCCCGCCGCTCGCCGCCGCCGCGCTCGCGTGCGCCGACCTCCTCGGGGCCTTCTTCTTCATGCCCGAGACCCACCAAGGCCGCGAGAAGCCCGGCGCGCCCGACGCCGCGGCCACCGGCACCCCGCTCTTCGCGGCGCTCTCCGAGCGGCGCATCGTGATGGTGCTGGGGCTCTACTTCCTGACCTTCCTGTACATGTCCAACCTCCAGGTGGCCCTCGCGCTCCTCACCAACGCGCGCCTCGCGTGGACCCAGACCGAGATCGGCCACGTCTTCGGACTCTTCGGGTTCATCATGCTGGTGGTGCAGGGCGGCCTCATCGGGCGGCTCACCCGGGCGTGGGGCTCCGTCGCGCTGGTCATCGGCGGGTCGCTGCTGAGCATGGTGGGCCTCGCCGTCATCGCGCTCTCGCACCACGTGCTGCCGCTCGTCGGCGGCGTCGTGCTGCTCGCCCTGGGGCTCGGCGTGGTCAACCCGTCGCTCTCGTCCATCGCCGCCGACGCCGCGGGCGGCGGGCGCCAGGGGACCATCCTGGGCTTCGCGCAGTCCGCGGGCGGCCTCGCGCGCACCGTCGGCCCGCTGCTCGGCGGTCTGCTTTACGCGCGGGTGGCGAAGGGCGCGCCCTTCTTCGTCGGGGCAGGCGCCGCGGTCTGCGCCGCAATGCTCGCGCTGAGCTTACGCGCGACGAAGCCCGGGCCCGCCGCCGGTCCGTAGTGCCCCTTTGGTACGGCGGGCGGCGCCGCGGTCGCCGTCGCGCGCGCGCTCCTTCTGCTTGCGGGCGCGGCGGGCCCCGCTGGTGACGTCGGCGATGGCGGCCTGGCAGGCCGAGAGGTTGCCCGCGGTGGCGCCCGCGAGGATGCGCGACGCGAAGCGCAGCCAGCGCAGCGAGGTCATGGGTGGCGAGGGCGAAGAGCACCATCGCCGCGGCGTTGCCGGCGAGCGAGAGCAGGATGACCGGGCGGCGCGGTTCGCGAAGCGCTCTGCGCCTCCGCAGGACGCCAGGGCTGGGGTAGGGTGCCGCCCCGTGCGTGAGCGACTCGAGAGCCTGACCCTGGTCCTCGCCATCGGCGCCGCCGTGGCGACCGGCGCCAAGCGCCTCGGCGCGCCCTACAACGTCGCGCTGGTGGCCATCGGGCTGCTGCTGGTCTTCGCCGACGTGCTCCCGCACGCGCCGCTGAGCTCCGACCTGGTGCTCGTGGTCTTCCTCCCGCTGCTCGTCTTCGAGGGCGCCCTCTTCGCCGACGCCGACAGCCTGAGCGAGGCCCGGCGGCCCATCCTGGCCCTCGCGCTGCCGGGGGTCGCCATCTCCCTGGTCGCCACCGCCGGGGTCGCGACCCTCCTCCTGGCACTGCCCTTCTCCGCCGCGCTGCTGCTCGGCGCGCTGCTCGCCATCACCGACACCGTGAGCGTGCTCCTGGCCTTTCGCAGCACCCGCGTGCCGCACCGCCTCGCCGCGGTGATGGAGGGCGAGAGCCTCTTCAACGACGGCACCGCCCTCGTGCTGGTGAGCCTCACCAGCGCCGCGCTGCTCACCGGGCGCTTCGGCGTGGCCGCGACGGCGCACTCGCTGCTGCTCGCCATCGTCGGCGGCGTCACCGTGGGCGCGGCCTTCGGGCTCGTCGGCGGGGCCGTGCTGCGGCGCACGCCCGACCACCTCACCGGGGTGCTCGGCTCGGTGGTGCTGGTCTTCGCCGCGTCGCTCACGGCCGAGCGGCTGCACGCCTCGCCGGTGATCGCCGTCGTCGTCGCGGGCCTCGCCATCGGGCGCGCCGTGCGCCGCGGCCTCGACCCCTCGCGCGTGCTGGCGCTGC
>CAIOSS010000965.1 GCA_903860995.1 uncultured delta proteobacterium
ACTCGGAGGTCCACCACAAGCACTCCCGGCGTGGCGTGGTGGCGTGGTGGGCCTTCCAGCTCCGGCGAGGCGCCCTACGGCGCCGCGGGCTGTAGGGCGATGTAACCCCCTCCCTCGACGGGCTCGGTCTCCCTCCGAGGGGCGAGCGCCGGCGTCAGCCGAGCGCCCGCACCTTTCGTCTTCTACTTCAGAGGACAGTTTCACGCTGTTTTCCACGTATTTCCGTTCCGCACGGATGGTTCAACGGCACCGCACGGATGGTTCAACGGCACCGCACGGATGGTTCAACGGCACCGCTAGATGTCCCTCCGAGGGCGCCCAGGGCGTCGCTTTCGGGATGGCTTGGCAGTCGCCTCTACCTCCAAGGCGAGGGGTGACCGCGGCTTGGCGAACGTCTGGTAGACCGTCGCGAGCGCATCGCTGGGCGTCAGGGTCGCGACCGCGGACGGGCCTTCGCCTTCGAGGTGCAGGTCTCCGAGCTGCCCTTCGCGCATGACCCGCGGGAGACGGTCGGCGAGGGCGCGGAAGTACGCGGGGGCGCCACGGTCTCGGGTCTTCTGGAAGGCGTCTTCGCCGACTGCATCAGCGAGCTGCTGGAGTGTCGCGCGGTAGTTACCGACTCGAAGCGCGGCGCCGACGCGGCGGTGCCAGACGTTCGCGATGCCCAGCGCCAGGGCCGTGTCGTCGGCTTTCAGCCGAAGCACCGCTTGCGGCACCTGGACGAAGTTATCCCGCGCCAGCATCGCGATGGGCGCGTGATGGTAGGTCTTCCCCTTCGGGTCGTTCATACAGGTGATCAGGAACTGGGGTTGGCGGCCCAGCTTCGGGTCGCCGAGCGTGACGTCGCCGATGCCTTCGAGCTGGATGCTCTGGAGCGTGTTGAACGCGGCCTTGAACGTGCGCTCGTGTGCTGGTGGCGGTCGCAGGATGCCGCGCTTCGGTTCGCGGTACATCGGGACGCCGTAGAGGTCTCGGATGACGTGCGGAACATCTACCTCGAAGCGACCGTCGCCGAGCTCGGATTCTTCCAACAGGCTCCAGGTCGCGAGGTACGCGCGGAGTACGGCGCCGGTCAGCACCGCGCGAGCAATGACGCTGCCCTTGCCAGCCTTGCCAGTGCCACCGAAAGGCAGAGTCAGCGGGTAGCCCTTCGGAGGGACGAAGCGCCACCGCTCCAGCTCGCCGAGCGCGAACACGCCAGGCACGCGCGGCGCTCGCTCCATGCGCCCGACGCGCCCCGCGCGAGTGTCCAGGATGCCGGTGATGAGACGCGCCGGGACGCGCGCCATCTCCACGCGCGCCAGTGCCAGTGCCAGCGCTGACGAGAAGCGATCCAGCCAGTCGGCGAGCTGCACCATGGTTGGCTCGGCTTCGAGTGCTGGCACCGTGAGGTTGCGCCGCACGATCGCTGACGCGGCCCAGCTTCCTAGTGCGCCCTCGCGATGCACGGAGACTTCGTCAACGTCGTCGGTCGTCGGCGCTCGGTAGGCAGCGCCCTCTATCACGGCCCATCGCAGCCGCACTTCGGCTTCGGCTTGAATCGCGCGCACGAGCGCCGGGTCTTCGGCTTTGAGGCTACTGGGCGCCCCTTGGATCGCCGCTCGTAGTGCGTGCATTACCGAAGGATCTTCGCCGTGTTCAACAAGCGCATCGGGCTTGCTTCTCAGTGCTTCGTTCAGCACTAAGAGTCGCGTCAGTGTCCACGCACGGGCGTAGCTCGGTGTCTGCACCAGTTCAGACCCGGCGCGGATCCATTGATCGGTGATGGATTCGATCATGGCGTGTCGCTCTCCTCGACGGGCTCGGTCTTCGTGTTCGCGATGATCTCGTCGGCGACGCGCTTCGAGTCCATCGCCGAGAGATGCACCGCGATGGTCGGCGCCTTCGTCTTCGGGGTCTTCGTCTTCGCCTTCGAGGGACTGGTGCTCGGCGTGGACTCTTCGCCCTCGACGAAGAGACCGGCGCCAGGGACGAAGCCCATCGCGAAGCTCGCCGGGGGTCCGTTGCGGTTCTTCGCACAGTGCAACAGCGCGTACCGCGCGCCGAGCTTCCCGGCGTCAGAGCGCGTGCGAAGCCAGGTCGGCGCCGAGCGTCGGATGGTGTCTTCGTCGAGGGCGCCGGCCAGTCCCTCGGTTCGCTTCGCGAGCTGCTGGGCGTCGATGTCCGTGCGCATGGTCAGGATGACCGTCGCGAGGTGCGCGAGCTGGTACGACCCGCGAAGCTCCAGCCCGTCGCCGACACTCACTCCGGAAGCCGACGCCTTCGTGGTGTCGGAGGTGAACACCGCGGCGAGGTTCTGCGAATCGGCGAGCGCTTTCAGCTCTCCCACCACGGCGCTGACGCGCTCGGTCTCGTTGGCGTTCACGGCTTCGAGCGCCTTCCCGGAACGTGCGCCCATCTCCGACGCGAAGAGCCGTTGCAGCGGGTCGATGACGAGCACCACCAGGCCCGTGAAGGACAGCGCGGCGCGTACCGCTGCCACCAGATCGGCGACGTTAGCGATGGTCGCGCCACCCGCCAGCGGGCGCACGATGAAGTGCGGGTAGACGTCGCGATGGAGCACCTCCCGCGCGTCGATGTAGCGCTGGAGCACCTCGGTCTGCACCGTGTCGGAGGTGATGGTGCGCCCTTCGAGGTGATGTCCGCGGAGCACCTCGCCGAAGCCCACGGCCCACCCGGTGCCGCTCGGGTCGGCGAGGGAGAACATCTCGCGCGCCGTCGCCCGCGCCAGAATCTCGTCGGGCGCCATCTCCGCGGTGCAGTAGATCGCGACGCCACCCGACCGCGCGGCTTCGAGCGCGAGCTGGATCGCGAGCGAGCTCTTCCCGTGACCAGCAGACCCGGCGAGAGCAACGCACTCCCCTCGACGGAGACCGCCGTGGAGCATCGCATCGAGGCCACGCATCCCGGTCTTCGCGAAGACGTCGGGCTCGCTCCATCGCGCCTCCATCTCGCTGTGAATCGTCGGCGACGGCTTGAACGGTGGGGGCGGGGCGTCGGGCGCCGTCGCGATGACGTCGCGCGTCTCGAAGGCGTCCTCGGTCTCTTCGTTCATGGCGTGTTCGCTTTCTTCTCGGTCAGGTCAGCCCAGTCTTTCCCGGTCGTCGGGCGCACGCGGTCGATGCGCGCGGCACCCTTGCCCAGCAGCGCTTGCGCGAGCTCGGCGACGTGGCGTTCACCCGCGGCGTCAGCGTCGAGGGCGATGACAACGACGCGCCCGCGCGCCAGCTCGCCGAGCATCGCGAGGTGCTTCGCCCAGTGCTCCACGCCAGGGATGCCAACGACGGCGCGCGGTCGGCGATGGCGCCGCACCAGCTCGCGCATCGCCAGCGTGTCGATGGCGCCCTCTACGATCGCCAGCTCCACGCCGTCGCCGAGCTCTTCGAGCGCGTCTTCGCAGCCGTAGGGGTGTCGGATCGGTCGCCCCGTGGTCGCGACGTACTTCGGTTCGCCGTCGCGGGTCGCGCGGATCGGTCGGCGCTGGAAGGTCTCCACCGCGCCCGACACACCAGGCGCGCGCCACGGGATGACCAGCCGATGCTCGGCGAACATCCAGTCGCCGGCCTTCGAGGTGCCGCGCGTCGGGTCCGTGGCGTGCGCGAGACCTGACCGCAACCATGCGTCGCGCCCGACACGATCCACCAGCGCATCGCGCACCTCGCCGAGCCGCGCGCGGTCGCCCGGTAGCGCGCCCCATCCCATCGCCCAGCCCGCGATGCCCCGCCCTTCGAGGTACGCGCGCACGTCAGGTTCGCCGGCGACGGGACACAGCTCCAGCAGCGCGTCGGCGAGCTCGGCGAAGGCGTCGTCGCCGAGCGGCGCGGGTCCATCGTCGCGAGGTGCTGGTGGTCTCGGCGCGCGCACGGGTCTCGGCGCCGAGCTCGAAGACCCGTCGAGGGAAGCGAGGCGAATCCCGGCGATGCGGGCGCCCTCTTCGAGCACCGCACGGAAGTCTCGGCGAGCGTCCAGCCCCGACACGATCGCCACCAGGGACAGCGCATCGCCCGACGCGCCGCACCCGTGGCAGCGCACCGCGATGGTGCCGTCGTCGCCCCGGTAGACCGAGCACGAAGGCGTCCGCTCGTCATGCCACGGACAGCGCACCAGCAGCCCGCGCGCTTGCTTCTGGTACGACCGCGGCCCGTCGAGGAGACCGAGCGCATCGCAGATCTGCCATGCGTCGCCGAGCGCGTAGCGCACCTCGCGAGCGTCATCGGTCAGCCCTTCGCGCGCGCCCATCGGTCAGCGCCTCTTCGTCGGCTTCGCGCGTGGCGTGCTGGCGTCGTTGGCTACGGGCGTCGCGACGCTGACCTGACCATCGGCGGTGTGCAGTGCGTGCGTGACACCACCCGTCTCGGCGAGCTCGCCGTCATCGTCGTCGCCGCCCGAACGGGTGGATGCGCTGATCGTGCGCGCACCAGAAACCGCGCGAGACACGGGCGCCGTACCACCACCCGCGGGGGCCGTCGCCGACCGAGCGCGACTCGGCGCCAGTAGGTCGCGCGGATCGTTCTCGGCGACGCGGAGACCCGCACGGAGCACCAGGCGCGTGAGGGCGCTTCGGTCCAGCCCGGTACTCAACACCAGCGCTTCGAGGGCGTCATGGTCGGCGCGCTCCAGCCGTAGGTGCAGGATGCTTTCCTTCGTGGTGGTCGCTGGTGCGGGGGCGCGCTGTGGCTTCGTGGTCTTCGTCATCGTCGTTGTCTCCCTCGTTGTCGTTCACTCGAAACGCGCACAGGGCGCGGACTGCGCCCTCTACGATCGCCAGCTCCGCGTCGGTCATGCCGCCGCGCGCTCCAGCACCTTCGCCACGGTCTCCGCGGCCCATCGCCCGCCGCGCTTCGTGGCGCGCCCCTCCGAGGTCAGCACGTCGGCGATGCGACGAAGGGACAGACCCTCTCCTCGAAGGGCAGCGATGCGCGCCACGGTCTCGGCTTCGGCGTCGTCGCGCACGATGCGCTGACGTCCAGCAGCGTCGGTCTCCTCGACGCGGCGCCAGCCGAGCGCATCGGCGCCGAGCACTCCACCCTGACGCCGCACCTCCACCAGCGCATCGCGCGTCCGCTCGCCGGCCGCTTCCCTCTCCCACTCGGCAACGCTGACCAACACGTTCAGCACCAGCCGACCCGCGGCGGTCTTCGTGTCGATGCAGTCGCCGACCGAGAGAAGGCTGTGTCGGTCGCCCGCGAAGTACCGCTGCACCAGGTCGCCCATGTCGCGCACCGAGCGCGTGAGGCGGTCCAGCTTCGTGATCAGCAGACCGTCCGCGGCGCCGGCGTCGAGGAGACCGAGCGCCCGCTGGAGACCGGGGCGCCGCAACGACTTCGCGCTGACGCCTTCGTCGGCTTCGATGCCCACCAGTTCCAGCTCCATCGCGGTGCAGTACGCGGCGAGCTTCACCCGCTGGGCGTCGAGGCTGACGCCTTCGGTTGCCTGACCCTCGCTGCTGACACGGACGTATCCAACGACCCTTCGCATGGACACGAATATACACGGTCTGTGTTAGAACTCAAGTAAAACGTCTGTTGCTGTTCAACTTGTACACACAGAACGACACGGGCGATACTAGCCCCATGACGAAGCCGAGCACCCCGGAGGAATGGCAGCGCCACGCGGAAGCCCTCGACGCCGCACTGGTGGTCCATCGCCAGCACATCGCAGCCGCGCGCCGCGCCGTCGCCGAGAACGATGATGGGCGTCTTCGCGAGGTGCTGACCGAGGTGCTGACCCGTCTCCCCTCGACGGGTCCGCGCCGAGACGAAGGCGACGGCGGGGTCAGCGAGACCTCCGGCGTCAGCGAGTAGCCCTTCTCGTTGACAGAGGGCGATGACGCGCCGGGTCAGTCGTCGGCGTAGAGCCGCCCGCCCGTCGAGGGCGCGGTGTCAGGCACGGCGCGGCACGGCGTGGAACGCGGGCGCCCTACCGCGGCGGTAGAAAGTCGCGCGGGAATGTCGCGAGCGCTCGGAGATTCTCGCGCGCCGCTTCGGCTTTCGTTGGCTCAACTCCGGCTTCGCTCCGGCTTCGCTCCGGCTTCGCTCCAGCTTCGCTCCAGCTTCGCTCCAGCTTCGCTCCGGTCCCCCCTCCGGCTTCGCTCCGGCTCGCGCGTTGGAGCGAGTGACCGGCGCCCACCACGGATAGCGACGGCGCAAGAACAGCGTGACCTCACGCGTAGGACGGACACAACGGACGGACGCGTTCGGGTAGCGTCCGCAGCATGAACCGCGTCGTGCTGCTCCTGGCCGCTGTGCTGATGGCGTCCCTTGCCAAATCGACCACTGCTTCCGCGCAGGATTGGGCCGTTGCCCAGGAAGGTGTCGATCGTGCTTCTGAGTCAGGCAATATCCAAGCACTTCAGCGGGCAATACAAAACAGAGAACAGGTCGATGCCGTCAGAGATCGAGAGGCTGCCCGAGAGGTTGCCCGAGAGGCTGCTCGCGTGGAGGCTGCTCGCGTGGAGGCTGCTCGCGTGGAGGCTGCTCTCGGCCGTATCGCCGCTGCCTTAGCTGGTGATCACAACCTCACCGAGGCGGACCTCCACGGACTGGACCTCCACGGGCTGGACCTCCACGGCGCGAACCTCAGCGGTGCGAACCTCACCGGCGCGAACCTCACCGGCGCGACCCTCACCGGCGCGACCGTCACCAACGCGCGTTTCTACAACGCGAACCTCAGCGGCATGAACCTCAGCGGCATGAACCTCAGCGGCGCGACCCTCACCGGCGCGACCCTCACCGGCGCGAATCTCACCCGCGCGAACCTCACCGGCGCGGACCTCCGCCGCGCGAACCTCACCGGCGCGGACCTCCGCCGCGCGAACCTCCGCGAGATCCGATGCGACGCCAACACCCTCTGGCCCTTAGGAGTCATGCCGCCGACCTGTGTCCGCGTGGAGGCTGCCCGCGTGGAGGCTGTCCGTGGCCGTATCGCCGCTGCCTTACGTAACCCCGGGTCCCTCTACCACGCGGACCTCTCCTTCGCGCCCCTCAGCGGCGCGAACCTCAGCGGCCTGGACTCCGGCGTCGGCGCGGACCTCCACGGCGCGGACCTTAGCAACGCGAACCTCACCGGCGCGGACCTCCACGGCGCGAACCTCAGCGGCGCGGACCTCAGCGGCGCGAACCTCACCCGCGCGGACCTCTTCGGCGCGAACCTCACCGGCGCGAACCTCACCGGCGCGACCGTCACCAACGCGCGTTTCTACGGCGCGAACCTCAGCGGCATGAACCTCAGCGGCATGAACCTCAGCGGCATGAACCTCGAACGCGCGAACCTCGAAGGCGCGAACCTCCGTGGAGCGAACCTCACCGAAACGAACGTCCTCGGCGTGAGCTTCACCGGCGTCCAGTGCGACGCAACCACCGTCTGGCCCCGTTATCCCAGACCTCCGACAGGCGATGAAAGGTGGGAGCCATACACGCCGCCGACCTGCGCCCTCACCGCGGCCCCGAGCCCAGCCGCGGCTCCGAGCCCAGCCCGCGTGGAGGCTGCCCGTACGGAGGCTGCCCGCGGCCTTGTCACTGCTGCCTTAGCAGGTGATCGCGACCTCCGCGGAGCGGACCTCCGCGACGCGGACCTCCGCGACGCGGACCTCCACGGGCTGGACCTCAGCAGCGCGAACCTCATCGGCGCGAACCTCACCCGCGCGAACCTCTCCGGCGCGATCCTCCACGGAGCGCGCCTCACCCGCGTGAACCTCAACGGCGCGAACCTCAACGGCGCGAACCTCAGCGACGCGAACCTCAGCGGCTCGGAAATCGGCGGCGGCGTCCGCTGCGACGCCACCACCCGCTGGCCCGCTGGCTTCACGCCGCGGACCTGCGCCCCGTAGCGGGTGCCCGCAACGCGCCCACGGCTTTCGTTGGCTTCGGGGCGCCCCCTACCCCCACACCAGCGCCGACGCTCCCAACGCGCGCGGGGAGGTGCCGCACGGGCGCGGCAACGGAGCGGCAACGGGCGATAACGGAGCGGCAACGGGCATGTAAGCGCGCGGTCGCCTGTCAGGGTAGGGCGCCAGCCAACCCGTCGAGGTATGCGGCGATAGTGCGGAGCGTCGCCGGTGAGCCGCCCTTCTCTCCGGACAGCCAGCGGGACACCGTGGACTGACCGAGCCCCGTCGCATCGGCGCACCCTCGCTGAGTCGCCCCGCTCGCACGCCACCGAGCGCGTAGTGCCTCGGACTCGGCCGGGTCGCCGGCAACCCCGGCGTCGGGCGGACGCCTGGCTGGCTTCGAGACACGCGCCGTGACGTCGTTGCCGACCTTCGTCGCGACGCTGAGACCGCCGGCCGTGGTGTGCAGCGCGAAGAACTCGGCTTGCTTCGGAGCGGGTGTCTCGGCGACGGGTGACGCGGGCGGCGCCGCCCGCGACGGGGTGATGGTCGGCGAGCTGCTGGGCACCGACGGCGGGGTCAGCACGTCGCGCGGCGCGGCTTCGGCTTCGAGGAGACCGCGCTCCAGGCACCAGACAGCCAGGCCGTGACGCGAGAGGCGCGCGGCGCCGGTGGGCACCGTCGAGAGCACCGCGGCGAGCCGCGCGCGCAGTTCTGGTGTCACCCGTAGCGTCA